>DATIVM010000071.1:0-10190 GCA_035465975.1 Usitatibacter sp. | reverse complement strand
GGGCCGGGGCGCAGCAATACGAAGTGCTCTCCGCCAGCGTGCGCGCCTCCCTCGCGCACGCGGTCGCCGACGGCGCGGCGATCGACATGAGCGACATGGACATGCGCGCGTGGGTGCGCGCCATGACCCCGCGCGTCCTCGGCCGCTTTCCCGACGAGGAATCGGCGCGCCGCTTTCTCGCGCTGGTTCGCTACGAGGCGCTGCGCGCCGGCCTCGATCCCCAGCTCGTCCTCGCCGTGATCGACGTCGAGAGCCACTTCCGCAAGTACGCCGTCTCGCGCGCCGGCGCGCGCGGGCTGATGCAGGTGATGCCGTTCTGGGTGAATCTGATCGGCATGCCGGGCCAGGACCTGTTCATCGAGCGCACCAACCTGCGCTACGGCTGCACGATCCTGCGCCACTACGTCGACCAGGAGCACGGCAACCTCTCCAACGCGCTCGGCCGCTACAACGGCACCCTCGGCCAGGCCGCCTACCCGAACCGCGTCTTCGCGGCGTGGAAGGCGCGCTGGGCGTTGTAGGAGACTACGCCGCCTCTAGGGGTGGCCGTGCCACTCGTGGCGGTGGTGATCGCGGTCGCGATCGCGCCGCTCGCGCCAGTGCTCGCGATGGCCCCCGTCGCTCCATGCGAAGCCGAGACCGACGCTCGGCCCGACGTAGTAGCCGGGTGCGTAGTCGTAGCCGTAGCCGCCGTAGGCGTAGGCCGGCTCATCGGAGTAGCCGGGATAACCGTAATAGCCCGGGCCGTTGTCGTATCCGTACCCGTAGCCGTAGTCGTACGGTCCCGCCGCGCACCCGGCGAGGAGCGCCGCGCCCGCGCCGGCGGCCAGCATCGATCGGATGGAAATCGCCATGTCGGTCCTCCTGCTCAATAGGAATGAGGCCGCGGGGGCGCGAAAACGTTTCCGTGGAAGGGTGCGCGACCGCGTTCCATCGGATCATCGCGGCCCCTACCCCGGCGCGTCGGAATCCTCGGACAACCGGGCGCCGGAACGGGCGCGGCGGGCCTCGGCGGCGGGGACGCGGCAGGCTAGGCGCTTTCCATGTCCTTCGCAGCGCCCTTCGTGATCGCTTCGAGCGACCGGCGGTCCACGCGCCCCGGCCGGTCGTAGACGACGCGGCCCGCGGGATCGTAGATCCTCGTCGTGGGGAGCGCGTGGGGATGCCCGAGCTGCTTCTCGACCGAAGCGTCGGAGAGCACGAGGGGATACGGGATGCCGAGCTGCGCCGCGAATCGCATCACCTTCGCGCGATCGCCCGAGTCGGTGGCGATCCCGATCACGACGACGTCGGGATGGGCGCGCGCGAAGGCGGCGATCCCGGGCATCTCCTCGATGCACGGCACGCACCAGGTCGCCCAGAAATTGACGACGACCCAGCGGCCGCTCAGGTCCGCGAGCCGGTGCCGCCGGCCGTCGGTGTCGGTGAGGTCGAAGCCCGCGCCGTGGGCGAACGTCGCCGCGAGCAGCAGGAACGCGGCGATCATCGTGCGGCAGGCGGGCGTTGCGCGAATCATGGCGTGGCGGCGGGGGGCGTGGAAGACTCGCCCAGCTTACGGGAAAGCGAGGCGAGCGGCCGCTGCAATCCCTCGCGCAGGCGCTCGGCGGCCTGCGCGAAGTCGCCGGAGATCTCGCCCCATTCCTCGGGACGCATTCCCCCCAGGGGCGCGACCGCCGCCTCGTAGAGCTCGCCCACGGTGACCTGCCCGGGCTCGCCGGCGAGCGCATATCCCGAGCGCCGGTCGCCGCGCACGATGCCTGCCTCGCAAAGCCGCGCGAGCAGGTCCTCGAGCTCGTGGGCCGGCAGCACCGCCTGCTTGCGCAACCGCTCGAAGCGCGCGCCCGCGGGTCCCGCCTCCACCAGCTGGCGGGCGACCGCGACCGCCTCGTGGAAACGCGTGGCCGGGCGATCCACGCGGGTCCACAGCCGCGCGTGCCAGTACCCCGCGCACGCCGTGAGCTCGGCGCCGAACAGCACCACCATCCACGAAAGCTCCACCCACAGGAGGAAGAGCGGCACGGCGGCGAACGCGCCGTACACGAGGCTGTACGTGGTGGCGTGCCGCACGTACACCGCGAAGAGCTCCTTCGCCGCCTCGAAGAGCACCGCCGCGACGACGCTTCCCGCGAGCGCGTGGCGCCACGGCACGTGCCGATGCGGCACGAGCTTGTAGACGAGGAAGAACGCGATGATGGTGAGCGCGAGCGAGATCGCGCGGAAGAGCACCGGCTCCACGTCGAACGGCCCGAGGCCCGCGGAGAGCGAGAGCACGTACGTGGTCGCCGCCATGCCGGCGCCGATGAGGAGCGGCCCCACGACGAGCAGCGCCATGTAGCCGGGGACGAGGAGCCAGTAGGGACGCCGGCGGCGCACGCGCCAGATGGAGTTGAGCGAGCGATCGATGATGAGCATCATCATGACGGACACGACCAGCACCAGCGCGACGCCCGCCCAGGTGAGGCTCTGCGCGTTCGCCGCGAAATCCTCCACGTACGTCGCGACGAGCTTCGCGCCGACGCCGGGCGCGAAGTTGAGGAGCACGAACGCCTTCAGCTGCGCGACGAGCGCGGCGAAGTACGGGGTGGAGGAGAGGATCGCGATCGCGACGGTGAAGCTCGGGACGATCGCGAGGAGCGTGGTGTAGGTGAGGTTCCCGGCGATCTGCGGGCAGCGATCCTCGGACCATCGGCGCAGCACGAAGCGCACGAAGCCGGGCGTGTCGAGGGCGATGTCGAGGGGACTGCGCATCGAGGCCGCGCTATCATAACCCGCCCCATGCCCGACGTCCTCGTCCTCTACTACAGCGCCACCGGCTCCGTGCGCACGCTCGCGCAATCGGTGGCGCGCGGCATCGAGTCCGTCGATGGCATGGCCGCGCGCGTGCGCACCGTCCCGCGCGTCGCGACCGTGGTCGAGAAGCCGGCGCCCGCGATTCCCGCCGAAGGGCCGCCCTACGTGGAGCGCCGCGACCTCGCCGAGTGCGTCGCGCTCGCCATGGGATCGCCCACGCGCTTCGGCAACATGGCCGCCCCCCTCAAGTTCTTCCTCGACGGCCTGGGCGCGGAGTGGGGCCAGGGCACGCTCGCCGGAAAGCCCGCGGCGGTCTTTTCCTCCACCGCCTCGATGCACGGCGGCCAGGAGGCGACGCTCCTGTCGATGATGCTGCCGCTGCTGCACCACGGGATGCTGGTCGTGGGGCTTCCATACACCGAGCCCGACCTCAACGCCACGCGCTCCGGCGGCACGCCCTACGGCGCCACCCACGTCGCCGGCATCGCCAACGACCGCGCCGTGACGGACGAGGAGCAGCGCCTCGCCTTCGCCCTCGGCAAGCGGCTCGCCACCGTGGCGCGGAAGCTCGGCGCTTGAGGCCGCGCTCCGCCGCCTGGCTCGCGGCGGTCGCGAGCCTCGTCGCGCTGATCTTCCTCTGCGTCGCGTGGGAGCTCTTCCTCGCGCCGGTGCGCCCGGGCGGGTCGTGGCTGGTGCTCAAGGCCGCCCCCCTCCTCGTGCCGCTCTTCGGCGTGCTGCACGGCCGGCGCTACACGTTCCAGTGGACCACCCTCCTCGTGTGGATCTACTTCGCCGAGGGCGTGGTGCGGGCGTGGTCGGACAGCGGGCTCTCGGCGCGGCTCGCCGCCGCGGAGATCGCGCTCTCGCTCGCGTACTTCGCGGCGGCCGTCGCCTACCTGCGCAGCCGCGCGGACTGAGGGGCCAGCGTCTGGCGCGCGCTCACGGCGGCGATCGAGATCTCGCGCAGGAACACGAGCAGGCACCCGGTGAGCGCAACCACCGCGGCCGTGAAGAGCACCGCGACCGGCCGCGAGAGGTCCGTCGCGATGAACGCGCCGACGAACGCCGCGCCGATGAGCAGGCACACGAGAAGCGCGGCGAGCACCGCGAGCGCCACCGCCAGCAGCACGAGCGCCACGCGCCGGTTGAGCAGGCCCAGCTCGCGCTCGGCCCCGACGCGCCGCTCCGCGGCGTATTCGGGCAGGTGCTCCTCGAGGACCCGGCGCCGGTCCACCGCGCGGGCGAGCCGCGCGATCAGCGCGTTGATGATGGTCGCGATCGCCGTGAGCAAGAATACCGGCGCGACCGCGAGCTGGATCACGCGGGCGACGTCGTAGAAGTGCGATTCGCCGGGCACGCGCGGAGTCTCGCGCGCGCGCGCCCCGCGCGTCAAGCGCCGCGGCGGGAAAGGCGCGAGCGGACGAACGCGACCCCGAGCGGCGCGAGGCTCGCCACGATGATCGCGAGGATGAGCGCGGTGAGGTTGCCGCGGATCCAGGGGATGTTGCCGAAGAAGTAGCCGGCGTAGGTGAGCGACAGGACCCACGCCGCCGCGCCCACCAGGTTGAACGCCTCGAAGCGCGGCGCGGGCATGCGCGCCATGCCCGCGACGAACGGGATGTAGGTGCGCACGATCGGCAGGAACCGGGAGATCACCACGGCCTTCCCGCCGTGCCGCTCGTAGAACTCGTGGGCGGTGCGCAGGTGCCTCGGGTTGAGCCAGCGCGCGCCTTCGTCGGTGAAGAAGCGCGAGCCCAGCCAGCGGCCGACGCCGTAGTTGGTCGTGTTGCCGAGGACCGCCGCGAGGACCAGGAGCAGCGCGAGGCCGTGCGCGTTGAGCGCTCCGCCCGCCGCCACCGCGCCCGCCACGAAGAGCAGCGAATCGCCGGGCAGGAACGGCGTCACGACGAACCCCGTCTCCGAGAAGATGATCGCGAAGAGGATCGCGTAGATCCAGAGGCCGTAGTCCGCGACCAGCCGCAGCAGGTGCGCGTCGAGGTGCAGGACGATGTCGAGGAGGTCCAGGGCGCCCCCGCTCAGGGCATCTGGTGCTCGACCGTCTTCTTCTCGGGCTTCACGAAGTCCTCGCGCGAGGCGCCGAGGTACATCGCGAGCGGGCAGGCGACCAGCACCGAGGAGTAGATGCCGAAGAGGATCCCCACGGTGAGGGCGAGCGCGAAGAAGTGCAGCGTCGGGCCGCCGAAGAAGAAGATCGAGAGCACCATCATCTGCGTGCACCCGTGGGTGATGATGGTGCGCGAGATGGTGCCGGTGATCGACGCGTCCATGATCTGCGGGACCGGGGCCTTGCGCATCTTGCGGAAGTTCTCCCGGACCCGGTCGAACACCACCACCGACTCGTTCACCGAGTAGCCGAACACCGCGAGCACGGCGGCGAGCACCGGCAGCGAGAACTCCCACTGGAAGAAGGCGAAGAAGCCGAGGATGATCACCACGTCGTGCAGGTTCGCGATGATGGTCGCGACCGCGAAGCGCCACTCGAAGCGGAACGCGAGGTAGATCACGACGCCGATGCAGACGAAGAGGAGCGCGAGGCCGCCGTCGGTCGCGAGCTCCTTGCCCACCTGCCCGCCCACGTAGTCGCGGCGCTTGAGCTCGGCGCCCGGATCGTCGGCCTTGAGGGCGGACATGACGTCGTCGGCCTGCTTCTCCATCGCGGCGTTCTGCGCCTTCTCGTCGGGCAGCGCCTTGAGCGGCAGCCGGACCAGGATGTCGCTCGAGCTGCCGAAGTTGAGCACCTCCATGTCCCTGATGCCGTGCTTCTGCAGGACGTCGCGGATATGGGCCGTCTCGGCCGCGTGCGGATAGCTCACCTCCAGCACCGTGCCGCCGGTGAACTCGATCGAGAAGTGCAGCCCCTTCGTCGCGAGGAACACCACCGCCAGCACGAACACGATCGCCGAGATCACGTTGAACACCAGCGCGTGGCGCATGAAGGGGATGGTGCGCCGGATGCGGAAGAATTCCATGGTCAGGCCGCCTTGGTCGTGGTGGTGCGGTGCCAGTTCGTGTTGCCGATCGAGAGCTTCGGCACCTTCTTCCGCCCGCCGTAGATCAGGTTCACGATGCCGCGCGAGACGACCACCGCGCTGAAGATCGAGGTGAGGATCCCCAGCACGTGCACCACGGCGAAGCCGCGCACCGGCCCCGAGCCGAACGCGAGGAGCGCGAGGCCCGCGATGAGCGTCGTCACGTTGGAGTCGAGGATCGTGCCGAAGGCGCGCTCGTAGCCCGCCTGGATCGCCATCTGCGGCGTCATCCCGGCGCGCAGCTCCTCGCGGATGCGCTCGTTGATCAGCACGTTGGCGTCGATCGCCATGCCGAGCGTGAGCGCGACGGCCGCCATGCCGGGCAGCGTCAGGGTCGCCTGCAGCATCGAGAGGATCGCGACGAGGAAGAGCAGGTTGCACGCGAGCGCGATCACCGAGATCAGCCCGAACACCGCGTAGTAGAGCGTCATGAACACGGCGATCGCGGCGAACCCGTAGAGCACCGCGTCGTAGCCCTTCTTGATGTTCTCGGCGCCCAGCGAGGGGCCCACCGTGCGCTCCTCGATGATGTCCATGTTCGCGGCGAGCGCCCCGGCGCGCAGCAGCAGCGCGAGGTCCTTCGCCTCGTTGATGTCGCCGATGCCGGTGATGCGGAAGTCGGCGCCGAACTCCTCCTGGATCGTGGGCCACATCGCGATCGTGGTGCCGGTCTTCTCCACGAGCATGATCGCCATGTGCTTGCCGACGTTGTCGCGCGTGACCTGGCGCATGACGCGCCCGCCCGCGCCGTCGAGCTTCACGTTCACGACCGGGGTGCCGGTCTGCTGGTCGAAGTTCGCCTGGGCGTTGGTGATCCGGTCGCCGCCGATCACGAGCGACTTGCGCACGAGCACCGGCATCCCGTGCTGGTCGAAGTACCTCTCGGTGCCCACGGGCGCCGCCTGGTCCTTGTACTGGGCGAACGCGTTCTCGCCGCGGCCGTCGGCGTACTCCTCGGCGACGAGGCGGATCTCGAGCGTCGCCGTGCGCCCGATGATCTCCTTCGCGTGCTCCGGATCCTGCACGCCGGCGAGCTGCACCACGATGCGGTCGGCGCCCTGCTGCTGCACGATCGGCTCTGAGACGCCCAGCTCGTTCACGCGGTTGCGCAGCGTCTGGATGTTCTGCTGCAGCGCCGCGTCCTGGTTCGCCTTGGCGACCTCGGGCTTGATGGACGCCACGACCACGCCTTCGGCCGACGTATCCTGCTGGCTCACGACGAGGTCGTTCATCTGGGCGCCCAGCTCGCGCAGCGCCGCCGCCTCCTGGTCCTTCTCGCGGAAGCGGATCACGATGCGGTCGCCCTGGCGGTCGAGGCCCGAGTAGTAGATCTTCTTGTCGCGCAGGAGCGAGCGGATGTCGCCGAGATAGCGCTCGACGAGCTTGTTCTGCGCCGACTTCATGTCGACCTGCAGCAGGAAGTGCACGCCGCCGCGCAGGTCGAGGCCCAGGTACATGGGCTTCGCGCCCAGCGCCTGCAGCCAGCGCGGGGTGTTGGGCACGAGGTTGAGCGCCACGCCGTAGGCGTTCTGGTCGATGTTCGCCTGCGCGACGTCGCGCGCCTTGAGCTGCGTGTCCGTGTCCGCGAAGCGGAAGGAGAGCTTGCCCTCGGCCATCTCGGCGCCGGTGGTCGCGATGCGCGCGGCCTTGAACGCGCCCTCGATCTTGTCGCGCATCGCCTCGTCCACCTTGATGGCGCTGCGCTTGCCGGCGACCTGCACCGCGGGGATCTCGCCGAACAGGTTCGGCGCGGCGTAGACGAGGCTCACCAGCAGCGCGATCGCGATGATCGCGTACTTCCAGAGCGGATACCGGTTCATGCTACTGGGCGCCCTTGATCGTGCCCTTGGGAAGGAGCTGGGTCACCGCCTGCTTCTGGACCTGGATCGCGACGTTGGGCGCGATCTCGAGGGTGAGGTAGTTGTCGGTGATTCTCTCGATGCGGCCGAGGATCCCGACCGCGACCACCTCGTCGCCCTTCTGGAGCGCCTCCAGCATGGTCTTGTGCTCCTTGGCCTTCTTCATCTGCGGCCGGATCATGAGGAAGTACAGGACCACGAACATCAGGACGATGGGCAGCATGCCCATCAGCGTGTCGGTGCCTTGGGCCGCGCCCGCGGCCTGGGCGTATGCGGTGCCGATCATGGGGAACTCCGAGCGGAAAGGGTTGATGCGGCTGGCTTTTCCACGGCCTAGCCAGTCTGCGATTCTATCATGCGGTCGCTCTCGAAGCGCCTGCGGAACGCCTGCAGCGCCCCGGCCCCGATCGCCTCGCGCAGCCCCGCCATGAGGGCGAGGTAATAGTGCAGGTTGTGGATCGTGTTGAGCCGCGGCCCGAGCATCTCGCCCGCCCGGTCCAGGTGGTGCAGGTACGCGCGGCTGAAATGGCGGCAGGTGTAGCAGGCGCAGCCGGGATCGAGCGGCCCGGGGTCGTCGCGGTGGCGCGCGTTGCGGATCTTCACGTCGCCGCGGCTCGTGAAGAGCCAGCCGTTGCGGGCGTTGCGGGTCGGCAGCACGCAGTCGAAGAGGTCGATGCCGTTCGCGACCGCGTGCACGATGTCCTCGGGCGTGCCCACGCCCATGAGATACCGGGGCGCATCGGCCGGAAGCCGCGGCGCCGAGTGCTCGACGATCCGGCGCATGTCCTCCTTCGGCTCGCCCACGGAGACCCCGCCCAGGGCGTAGCCGTGGAAGCCGATCCGCGCGAGCTCGCCCGCGGACTCGTCGCGCAGGTCCTCGTACATGCCGCCCTGGACGATGCCGAAGATCGCGTTGGGACCGCCCTCGAAGGCGGCGCGCGAGCGCGCCGCCCAGCGCATCGACAGGCGCATCGATTCCGCGGCCTCGGCGCGCGTCGCGGGATAGCCCGTGCACTCGTCGAACGCCATCGCGATGTCCGAATCGAGCACGCGCTGGATGCGCATCGCCTCCTCCGGCGTGAGGAAGAGGCGATCGCCGTTCACCGGCGACTGGAACGCGACGCCCTCCTCGCTCACCTTGCGCAGGGCCCCCAGGCTGAACACCTGGAAGCCGCCGGAGTCGGTGAGGATCGGCCGCTCCCATCCCATGAATCGGTGCAGCCCGCCGAACTTCCCGATCACGGAAAGCCCCGGCCTCAGCCACAGGTGGAAGGTGTTGCCGAGCACGATCTGCGCGCCGAGCTCGACCAGCTCCGCGGGGCTCACCGCCTTCACCGTGCCGTAGGTGCCCACCGGCATGAAGGCCGGCGTCTCGACCACGCCATGGGCGAGCGCGAGGACCGCGCGGCGCGCGGGGCCGTCCGTCGTGCGAATGTCGAATTGCATGGATCGTCGTCCCCGCGCAGGCGGGGATCCGTTCATCGCCAGTGCGGGGGATAGGTCTTCTCGAAGTACGGCAGCGCCTCGATGCGCTTCCCCCACTCGGCGAGCGCGGCCGGCACGAGCTCGGTGAGCGCGAGCTCGGGCTTGCGGAAGGTGAGGCGCTTCACGTACGCATACTCCGGATACAGCACGAAGTCGGCGGCGCAGGGCGTGTCGCCCGCGAGGAACGGCCCGCGCAGCTCGCGCGCGAAATACTCCATCTCCTCGCGCAGCCGCGTCCTGGCGTCCGCGGTCTTCTTCGCCTCGCCCGACGCGCCCTCCGAGAAATGCTCGATGAAAATGGGGTCGAGCCCCTCGCGCTCCAGGTACGACTCGGCCTC
This sequence comes from Usitatibacter sp., assembly GCA_035465975.1. Classification (GTDB taxonomy): domain Bacteria; phylum Pseudomonadota; class Gammaproteobacteria; order Burkholderiales; family Usitatibacteraceae; genus Usitatibacter. Next base: position 668 of record DATIVM010000071.1, on the reverse strand, counting down.
CTGGATGAGGCGCCGGACGCGTCCGCGCGCGCGCACGTCCCCGGGGTAGAGGCTCGCGGCGCCGTCCTTGGCGGGGAAGCGCTCGTCCAGGTATTCGAGGATCGCGGACGATTCCCACAGCGCGTAGCCGTCGTCCACGATCGTCGGCACGTGGTGGCGCGGGTTGATCGCGACGAACTCGGGCTTGCGCGTGTCGCCCGCGGAGAACGACAGGACCTTGAGCTCGTAGGGAACGCGCTTGTGCTCGAGCGCGAGCCACACGCGCCAGGAATAGGGCGAGCCGTGTCCATGATAGAAATCGAGGGCCATTCGCGATGCTCCGTCGGGTCAGGAAGAAAGGGTGAAGCCGTCGAGCGGCACGGGCGCCGCGCGCCCGGCGACGAGGTCGGCCACGATGCGGCCGGTGGCGAGCGCGAGCGTGAACCCCAGCGCGCCGTGGCCCACGTTGAGCCACAGGTTGCGCTGCGGGGTCGCCCCCAGCACCGGGGTGCCCCTGGGGGTGGCGGGGCGCATCCCGCACCAGGGGCGCAGCACGCTGAAGTCGGAGGCGCGCGGGAAGGTCCCGCGCACTTCCTCGACGAGCTGGTCCACGCGCTCGACGTCGATCTCGCAGCGCCGGCCCGAGAGGTCGGCCATGCCGGCCACCCGCAGGTCGTTGCCGATGCGGG
>DATIVM010000070.1:0-3829 GCA_035465975.1 Usitatibacter sp. | reverse complement strand
GGGTCGCCGACATCGCCGCCTATTTCATCGGGCGGCGCTTCGGGCGGCGCAAGCTCGCCCCCGCGGTGAGCCCCGGCAAGACCTGGGAGGGACTCGCCGGCGCCCTGCTCGGCGTCCTCGCCTACGCGATCGTGCTCGCGGCGATCGCCCACGCGGCGAGCGTGCCCTTCGCCGACATCTTCGCGCCCGCGGCGGGCATTCCGGCGGTCCTCGCCATGGTGGTCCTCGCGCTCGTCAGCGTGGTGGGCGACCTCTTCGAGTCCTGGATGAAGCGGGGCGTGGGGCGCAAGGACTCGAGCGCCCTCCTGCCGGGCCACGGCGGCGTGCTCGACCGCATCGACGCGCTCACCTCGACGCTGCCGGTCGCCGCGCTCGCCATCATGGTGATGCAATGGGCCTGAGGAAACGCGTCGCGATCCTCGGCTCCACCGGCTCGATCGGCGTGAGCACGCTCGACGTAGTGACGCGCCACCCCGAGCGTTTCGAGGTGGTCGCGCTCGCCGCCGGACGCAGCGACGAGACGCTGCTCGCGCAATGCCTCGCGCACCGGCCGCGCCACGCGGTGCTCGCCGATGCCGCCGCCGCCGGGCGGCTCGACGCCGCGATCCGCGCGAACGGCCTCGCGACGCAGGTCCTCCAGGGACCCGCGGCGCTCGAGCAGGTCGCCTCGGCAGCGGACGTGGACATCGTGATGGCGGCGATCGTCGGCGCGGCGGGGCTCCCGGCGGGCATCGCGGCCGCGCGGGCGGGCAAGACCGTGCTCCTCGCGAACAAGGAAGCGCTCGTGATGTCCGGCGCGCTCTTCATCGCGGCGGCCGCGGAAGGCGGGGCGACGCTGCTGCCCATCGACAGCGAGCATTCCGCCGTGTTCCAGTCGCTGCCGCGCGGCTTCGTCTGCGGCCGCGCGGGCGAATTCGAGCGCTCCGGCGCGCGCCGCATCCTCCTCACCGCCTCCGGCGGGCCGTTCCGCACCACGCCCGTCGAGCGCCTCGAGCGCGTGACCCCCGAGCAGGCGTGCGCCCATCCGAACTGGGTGATGGGGCGCAAGATCTCGGTGGACTCGGCGACCATGATGAACAAGGGCCTGGAGGTGATCGAGGCCCACTGGCTGTTCGGCGCGCCCCTCGAGTCGATCGAGGTGGTGGTGCATCCGCAGAGCGTGATCCACTCGATGGTGGAGTACCACGACGGCTCGGTGATCGCGCAGCTGGGCGCCCCCGACATGCGCACGCCCATCGCGTGCGCCCTGGCATGGCCCGACCGGGTCGCCTCGGGCGTGGGGCCGCTCGACCTCGCGAGCCTCGGCAAGCTCGAGTTCGAGCGCGCGGACCCGGGCCGCTTTCCGTGCCTGCGCCTCGCCGCGGAGGCGATCCGGCGCGGGGGCACCGCGCCGGCCGCCCTGAACGCGGCGAACGAGGTGGCGGTCGAAGCCTTCCTCGGCCGGCGCCTGGCGTTCACCGCCATCGCCGAGGTGATCGAGGCCGTGCTGGGCGAGATGCCGGCCGAGCCCCTCGCCTCCCTCGAGCAGGTTTATGCTGTGGATGTCGAGGCGCGGGCGCTTGCCGCGCGCTTCGTCTCGCGCCGCGCCGCCGCCCGGGAAGCCGGGAGCGCGGCGAACGTCCACGTTTCCCGGGTCCAGCGTCCATGAGCGTCCTCGTCACCATCGTCTCCTTCCTCGTCACGGTCGGCGTGCTCGTCGTGATCCACGAGCTCGGCCACTACGCGGCGGCGCGCATGATGGACGTGAAGATCCTGCGCTTCAGCGTGGGCTTCGGCCGGGCGCTCAAGGTGTGGAAGCGCGGGCGCGACCAGACCGAATGGGCCATCGCGGTGGTGCCGCTCGGCGGCTTCGTGAAGATGCTCGACGAGCGCGAGGGCGAGGTGCGGCCCCAGGAGCGCCACCGCGCGTTCAACCGGAAGAACGTGTGGGCGCGGATCTTCATCGTGCTCGCCGGGCCGATCGCGAACCTGGTCCTCGCGGTGCTCGTCTACTGGGCGCTCTTCGTGGCCGGCATGCCGGGCGTGAAGCCGGTGCTGGGCGATCCCGCGCCCGCCACGCCCGCGGCCGTCGCCGGCGTCGCGAACGGCGAGACGGTGCGCTCGGTCGACGGCGAGCGCGTGAGCACCTGGAACGACGTGCGCTGGCTGCTGCTGCAGGATGCCGTGCGTCGCGGCGCCGCCACGCTGGAGGTCGAGACGCAGGCCGGGGCGCACGAGATGCGGCGCATCGATCTGTCGGGCCTCTCGAAGGAGGACCTGGACCGCGACTTCCTCGGCAAGCTGGGGCTGCGCCCCTTCCGGCCGAAGGCGCCCGCGCGCCTGGGCCACGTGCTTCCCGGCAGCGCCGCGGAGCGCGCCGGGCTCCAGGAAGGCGACCTCGTGGTCGCCGCCGCCGGCAAGCCCGTGCAGACCTGGTTCGATTTCACCGGCATCGTCACGGCGAATCCCGGCAAGCCGATCGCGATCGAGGTCGAGCGCGCCGGGCGCCGGATCGCGTTGAACGCCGTGCCGGACGCGGTGGGCGAGGGCGAGTCGCGCATCGGGCGGCTCGGCGTCGAGGCCTCCGCGGAGCTCAAGCGCGCGTACGACCGCCTCTCGACCACCGTGCGCTACGGCCCGGTGACGGCTTTCGGGAAGGCGGTGCAGAAGGTGGTCGACCTTTCCGGATTCAGCCTGAAGATGCTCGGCCGCATGGCGATCGGCCAGGTGTCGTGGCGCAACCTCTCCGGGCCGATCACGATCGCCGACTACGCGGGGCAGTCCGCGCAGCTCGGATGGGTCGCGTGGCTGGGCTTCCTCGCCCTCGTGAGCGTGAGCCTCGGCGTGCTCAACCTGCTGCCCATCCCGCTCCTCGATGGCGGGCACCTGGTGTATTATCTCGCCGAAATCGTGAAGGGCAGCCCGGTGTCGGATCGCGCGATGGAGATCGGGCAGCGTTTCGGACTCGCGCTCCTCGTCGGTCTCACGGTCTTCGCCTTCTACAACGACATCAACCGCCTCTTCACGGGCTGACCCTTGACGCGTTCCCGCAACTTCCGCCTTCGCCTCTTCATGGCATGCGCGGCCGCCTTCGCTGTGCCCGCGCTCGCGTTCGAGCCCTTCGTCATCAAGGACATCCGCGTCGAGGGCGTGCAGCGCACCGAGGCGGGGACGATCTTCACGTACCTCCCGGTCAAGGTCGGCGAGCGCATCGACGACGACAAGGCGGCGCAGGCGATCCGCGCGCTCTACGCGACGGGCTTCTACTCCGACGTGCGCCTCGAGGCCGACGGCAACGTGCTCATCGTCTCCGTGCACGAGCGTCCCGCCATCGCCACGATCGAGATCGAGGGCGCGAAGGAGTTCACCAAGGACAACCTCAAGGACGGGCTCAAGCAGGCGGGCATCGCCGAATCGCGCATCTACGACAAGTCGCTCGTGGACCGCGCGGAGAAGGAGCTCAAGCGCCAGTACACGAGCCGCGGCTACTACGGCGCGGTGGTGCGCACCACCGTGACGCCCCTCGAGCGCAACCGCGTGTCGCTGCGCTTCGACATCACCGAGGGCGACGTCACCAAGATCGCGGACATCAACATCATCGGCGCGCACGACTTCAGCGAGAAGGAGCTGCTGAAGCAGATGAAGCTCACGACGCCGGGATGGTTCACCTGGTTCACCAAGAACGACCAGTACTCGAAGCAGCAGCTCACCGCGGACCTGGAGTCCCTGCGCTCGTTCTACCTCAACCGCGGCTATCTCGAGTTCAACATCGAGTCGACCCAGGTCTCGATCACGCCCGACCGCGAGAAGATCTACATCAACGTCGCGATCAGCGAGGGCCCGGTGTACC
>DATIVM010000069.1:0-8536 GCA_035465975.1 Usitatibacter sp. | reverse complement strand
CGCGCACCGCCGCGTCGAGCACCGCGCCGCCGAGGCCGAGCTTCCTGCAGGCGCTGATCATGATCGCGCCCATCAGCGCGCAGGTGCGGTCCGCCTTGCCGTCCACCACCAGGATGTCGCCGGGGCGCGCCATGGAGATGGCGGCATGGATCATCAGGTTGTCGCCCGGGCGCACCTCGATGGTGAAGGCGGGCCCGGCCATCTTCATCGTGGGCGCGACCGGGGCGATGCGGCCGTCCATCGTCCCGCGGCGCCCCGCCACGTCGGCGAGGATCGATGCGGCGAATTCGGACGCCTTGCGGACGATGTCGGCGGGAACGCGCTCGAAGTCGCGGCGGATGTCGGTGAGGGGCGTGGTCGCTGCGCGCCGGTCGTCCCTGGAAACAGCGGTCTTGTCGTTCATGGCGGATCCTTCAGGCGGTCTTGCGGCCCGGATGGCCGCGCTGGGTGAGCTGCCGGTCGAGGCGCGGATACACGCGCCGCGCGTTGCCCTCGAAGATCTTGTAGCGCGCCTCTTCGGAGAGCTCCTTCACCTGGTCGATGTAGCGCTTGGTGTCGTCGTAGTGGTGGCCGGTGCGCGGGTCGATGCCCTTCACGGCGCCCAGCATCTCCGAGGCGAAGAGGATGTTGTCGACGGGGACCACGCGCGCCATGAGCTCGATGCCCGGCAGGTGGTAGACGCAGGTGTCGAAGTAGACGTTCTTCAGCAGGTGCTCCTCGAGGAGCGGCTTCTTCATGTCCTGGGCGATGCCGCGGTAACGTCCCCAGTGGAACGGGACCGCGCCCCCGCCGTGCGGGATCACGAACTTGAGCGTGGGGAAATCCTTGAAGAGGTTCCCCTGCAGGAGCTGCATGAAGGCCGTCGTGTCGCCGTTGATGTAGTGCGCGCCGGTGAAGTGCACGGCCGGGTTGCACGAGGAGGTGACGTGGACCATCGCCGGCACCTCGAGCTCGCACATCCTCTCGTAGATCGGGTACCAGTAGCGGTCGGTGAGCGGCGGCGACTTCCAGTACCCGCCCGAGGGATCGGGGTTGAGGTTGATGCCCACGAAGCCCAGCTCGTCCACGATGCGCTCGAGCTCCGGGATGCAGTTCTCGATCGGCGCGCCGGGGAACTGCGGCAGCTGCCCCACCGCGGCGAAGTTGTCGGGCAGCAGCGTGCAGACGCGGTGGATGAGGTCGTTGCTCACCCGGCACCACTCGCGTCCGATGGCTTCCGTGCCCACGTGGTGCCCCATGCCCGAGGCGCGCGGCGAGAAGATGGTGAGGTCGGATCCGCGCTCGCGCTGGAATTTCAGCTGCGGCTCGACGCTCTTCACCAGCTCCTCGTCGGTGATGCCGAGGTCGGTGCTCTTGGGTCGCCGAGCGGCGTCGGCGAGCCCGGCGAGCTGCTGGTCGCGGAAGGCGTGAAGGGCCTTGGGCTCTGTGGTGTAGTGGCCGTGGATGTCGATGATCATGGGGTATTGGCGTCGAGGAACGAGAGCACCCGGGCGGGCGCGCTCTCCTCGGTCTGGTCGTTCACCGGGATGTCCCAGTAGTCGGCGAGCCGCAGGCACTCCTCGAGGTAGCGCGCCGCCGAGGTCGCGTGGGATTCGTCGTGGCCCGGCACGATGAGCGCCGGAATGTCGAGGCGCATCAGGTCCTCGGGCTCGGCGCCCGGGGCCGTGTCGCGGTCGAGCAGCCTGCGTGCCATCGCGGAGACGATGAGGGCGTATTTTCCGGCGTCGAGCTTCGCGTACGCGTCGGCGAAGGTCTTGTCGCGCCGGATCACCGAGGCCCAGGGGCCGCCGCGCGGATCGGCGCCGAAGGCCTTGCCCTCCTTCGCGACAAGCTCCGCCGCCGCCGCGAGGCCGTGCTGCTGCACGAAGGCGAGGTGCTCGGCGAAGCGCTGCTGTCCCTTCATGCGGTACTTCGGGCCGCCCACCGGCCACCACAGGACCATGCTCATCACGCGCTCCGGGTGGGCGACCGCGAAGGCGAGGACCGGCGAGCAGCCCATGCAGCCCCCCATGAAGTGCGCCCGGTCGATCCCCAGGTGGTCGAGGAGGGCGCGGCCCTGCGCGACATAGTGGGACCAGCCGACGCGCTCGACGCGGCCGCCCGATTCCCCGCACTCGCGCCGATCGAAGACGATGCACCGAAAGCGTCGCGGTAGGTGCTCCATGAGCTTCACGCGCGCGTACACGCCGAGCGTGGACCACTTCTCGATCGTGGCGTCGAAGCCGCCGGGCGCGTACATGAGCAGCGGCGGGCCGGAGCCCACCACCTCGTAGCGCGTGCGGATGCCGTCGAGGATCGCGGTCGCCACGGGCTCAGGACGCGGGCTTCACGGGAATGCCGCCCCGGATCTGGCGGCCCGCGCGCACGTCTTCGGCATACGCGGTGAGGGCGTCGAGGCAGACGCGCGCGACGTTCGCGTAGGTCTCGGCTTTCGATTCCAGCGCGCTCGCCGCGTAGCCGATCGCGGCGTGCGCCATGCGCATGCGCCCGTCGAGCCACGGACCGCCGCCGAGGCCGCCCATCACCGGAATCTCCACCGCGCGCGCCACCTCGGGCCCCGCGACCGGACCGGAATTCGTGAAATCGATCAGGGAGGCCCCGGCCGCCTCGAGCCGCTTCGCCTCCGCGACGAGGCGCTGCGTCATCGCGGCGGGAACCTGCGTCGTGCCCTTGAGCATCGTGGCGTAGTCGATGCCGAAGGCGAGGGCGGTCTGCGGCGTGATGCCCATCTGCGCGAACACGGGTATGCCGGCGCGCGCGATGGCGCCCACCGCGTCGGGAAAGTCCGCCGCGCCGTCGAGCTTCACCAGGTCCGCGCCCGCTTCCTTCACGAGGCGGATCGCGGCGGCGAGCGCCGCCTCCGTGCCCTGCTGCAGCGGCCCGAACGGGAAGTCGCAGCTCACGAGCGCGCGCTTCACGCCGCGGCGCACCGCCCGGCAGACGAGCGCCATCTCGTCCATCGTCACCTGCAGCGGATTGTCGTGCCCCCAGAGGTTCACGCCGACGGAATCGCCGACGGAGACGATGTCGACGCCGGCGAGGTCCGCGATGCGCGCCATCTGGAAGTCCCACGCCACCACGCCGACGATCTTGCGGCCGTCGCGCTTCATCTGCTGCAGCGCCGGGATGGTGACGGGGGACTGGGCTTGCATGGCGCTCCTATTGCCAGGCGCGGTTGTCGACGGTGTTCTCGTAGGTGGCGCCCGGGACCACCATGTTCCACTTCACCGTCCAGTCGTACGTGTCCTCCCAGCGCTCGCGCGTGTAGGGCTGCGGCGGCGCGTGGAGCAGGCGCCACGTCTGCAGCTCGTGCGGCTCGAGGAGGCCGCCGGTCTCCGCGACGAGGTAATGGATGTAGGGACGCGGATCCTTCTCGAGGAGCTCGACCGCGCGCGCCTGGGCGCGGAACATCTTCGCGAGCGTCGGGCCGTCGAGGTCGTCGCCGGCCGCCTCGCTCCTCGTGGAGTGGGACTCGATCAGGATGCGCAGGCCCTGCTTCTGCGCGACGCTGATCCACGGCTCCATCAGGCTCACCGCGGCGACCTTTCCATCGCGCAGCGCCTGCAATCGCTTCGGCATGGAGCCCGCGCCGGTGGTCCTGACGTGCTTCGGCTCGAGGAAGCCCTCCATCATCTTGAGCGTGGTGAAGTGCGAGCCGTTGTTCGGCGTGACCGCGATCGGCTGGTCCTTGAGCATCTCCGGCTCGTAGAACCGGGAGTCGGGTCTCACCACGATCGCGAACATCGACATGGAGGCGCCCAGGGCGACGATCTTGCGCTTGCGAAGCCCTTCCACGTCGGCTTCCACCGCCCGCTTCATGATGCCCCATTCGCACATGCGGAACTGGTCGATCCCGCCCTCGTTGTAGGCCGAGTCCAGGGGGCGGTCGAACACCGAATCGAACTTCACGAAATGGCTGGTGGTCACCTGCGCCATGCCCGGCGTGGTCACGAAATCGATGTCGAGCCCTTCGTCCTTGAAGAACCCCTCGTCGCGCGCGACCAGGACGGGCAGGTCGTGGACCGCGTTCATGATGGCGACCTGGGGTTTCTTCCCGACCTGCGGCTTGCGTGTGGCTTCCTGCACGGTCATGGCATTCCTCCTACGACCCGCGGGCCGTGAGGCCCGGTTGCCCCTTTGGTTCCTCCCCCGACATCATCCCACCAGCGCCCGGGTCGACGCGGGGAAGAGCTCCTCCACCGCGAACGCCCGGGCGATGATTCCCTGCTCCTTCGCCGACGCGACCAGCTCCTCGAGCGGCCCGCGGTTGGGCTCGATCCCGTAGGGCAGCGGGTCCCTGCCGGTGATCTGCATCACGCGCCGGTGCATCTCGTCCATCGCCGTCGGCTTGTCGATCGCGCCCGCCTTCAGCTTCTCCACGTAGCGCCGCTTCGATTCCGCGAACGCCTCGAACACGTCGGCTGCGAGGTCCGGGTGGGCCGCGAGGAGCTCGTCCTTCACGACGACCGTGTGGTTGATCGGGTAGTGGCCGCGCTTCGCGAGCGCCTCGAATCCCGCTTCCTTCGCGTTCGGGACGAGGGGCTTCACGTCCGGATGGTCGATGTCCACGTTGATCGCCGCGGGAAGCTCGCCCGAGATCACCAGGTCGGCCATCTTGCGGCCCTTCTCGAGCGGCACGACGTTCGCCGGCGGCCGGAACTCCGCCACGTGCTCGTCCCCCGAGAGCACCCAGGTCACCTTGCCGAGATCCACGCCGTACTCGTGCTGAAGCACGCTCCTCGCCCAGACGCCGGTGGTGACCGTGTAGCCGCGGCTCACCCCGACGCGCCGGCCCTCGAGGTCCTTCGGGGTGCGGATCCCCGACTTCGCATTCACCACGATCGCGCCGTGGTGGAACGCGCGCACCAGGAAGACCGGCAGCGCCGTGAAGCGCTTGCCGTGCTCACGGGCCGCGAGGTACGTGGTGAGCGCCATCTCCGAGATGTCGAACTCGAGGCCGCGCACCATGCGCCGGAACGCGTCGATCAGCGGATCGACCTCGACGAACTCGAACTCGAAGGTGCGCGCTCTCACGGCGCCTTCCTTCAGGGCGCGGTTGTTGCCCTGCGTGCGCGTCACGGTGCGGTATCTCGGCAGCGCCATGCGATCCTCGCGGCGTTCAGCAGCAGTCGCAGTCGTAGCCCTGCGGCATCGCGAGGGCGTCCTTCATCCAGCGCGGGGGCAGGTCGTCCTCGCGCACTTCCGTGAGCGGCTTGAAGACCTTGAAGTGGTGGCGCATGCCGGCGGCATCCCAGAATTCCACGACGGTTTGCCGCGGCGGGAAGCCGGGGAGGGTGGCTTCGAGCTCGCGCACCTCGACGGCGCCGTCGGGGCCCAGGCCGAAGCGCTCGCGCACGCCGTGCTTGACGCGCGCGCGCGCCGCGAAGAACGCGGGATCCCGGCGCAGCGCGCGCAGGAAGGCCTCGTCGCTCGCCGCATCCGCGCCGCGCGCCGCGCGCGCGAGCTGGAGCCTCGACCAGCTGCCGGACGCCCCCATCGCGCCCCTACATCCAGGGCATCAGGGACGCGTGGATCACGTCCGGAACGCCCTGGCCGCCGACGGAGCGGATCGCGAGGTCGACCTGCTGCAGGCCGAAGCGATGCGTCGTGATCCGCTCGAGGGGAAAGCGCTTCGAGGCGAGCTGCGCGAGCGCGAGCTCGCACGCCTTGTAGCTGTGCCCGCGCGCGCTCTTGATGGTGATCGCCTTCGTGGTGAGGCGCGCGATCGGGAAGTTGGGGAACTCGGCGATCTCGCCCTGCACCACCATCGTCCCGGCGCGGCGCTTGAGCGCCTCGATGCCGAGGAGGATCGGCATGGTGCCCGCGCCCGCGGTGCAATCGAGGACCACGTCGACCCCCCGGCCGCCGGTGATCTCCTTGATGCGCGCGAGCGGATCCTCCTTCTGCACGTCGATCACGTGGTCCGCGCCGAGCAGCTTCGCGACCTCGAGGCGCGCGCGGTCCTTCGAGGTGCCGGTCACGATGATGAGCGAGGCGCCCGCCTGCTTGCAGACGACCGTCTGCGAGAGCCCCTGCTGCCCGGGGCCCTGGATGAGGACCGTGGCGTCGTAGGCCACGCCGCCGTCGAAGAGCGACCACTCGACGCCGTTCGCCATGGGCGTCACGAGCCCGGCGAGCTCGGGCGTCACGCCCTTCGGCACGTGGTGCACGACGCTGTTCCACGGCAGGTACACGTACTGCGCGAAGCCTCCCCACAGGTGCGGCGCCTTGTCGGCCGCGGTGTAGCCGTAGCGGATCGCCTCGGGGTTGTAGCGCCAGTCGGTGTTCTCGCAGTGGCGGTACTGCCCGAGGTGGCACCACTCGCACTTGCCGCAGGAGACGTAGTGCTCGACGAAGACGAGGTCGCCTTCCTTGAATCCCTTGCGCCGCGTGAACTCGCGCCCCGCTCTCGCGATGTAGCCGATGTTCTCGTGGCCCATGATCACCGGGGCCGGGGAGGGCGGGTGCTGGTAGAGCTTCACGTCGGTGCCGCAGATGCCCGCCACCTCCATTTTGACGAGGGCGGCATCCTCCGGGATGTCCGGCATCGGGTACTCGCGGATCTCGGTCTTGCCCGGGGCGATGCGAACGGCCGCCAGAACTTCTGCCAAGGGGCTTCTCCTAGACCGAGGTCTGCGCGACGCCTTCGCGCGCCTTGAGCGCCTCGCCGGCGCCCTCCTTGAACGGCGTACCCGAGGGCAGCACCACGGCGACCGAGCGGATGCGCTGGTGCGCGGGATCGCGGCCGGGTGGCAGCGTTCCCTTCGCCGCCAGCTCCTTCGCCGCCCTCATCAGCTTGTGGCGCGCCATGATGATGCCGTTGTCGGTGGAGACCAGGTTCTCGCGCGTCCGGTCCTGGATCGGGCCCATGCTCTCCTGGAGCGACGCGTCCTGCATGCCGATGCCCTCGACGCCGCTGTAGTTGCGCCCCGACTTCTGCGACTCGCGGTCGATCAGGTAGTCGTTGTCCTTGTTCGCGAGCGGCCGGAAGCTCGCGTCCACTTTCACGTGCACGCCTTTGCCGTCGACCATCGCCCGGCGCTCCTCGGCGGTGAGCGGGCGCACCGGATGGTAGTCGAAGCTCCACGCCATGCAGTTCTCGTCGTCCATCGGCACCCAGAAGTGGCCGTGCATCGGGTGGTCGCCGCGCGGCGGCACCATGGTGAAGCAGGGCATCACCCACGGCGTGATGCGCCAGTAGTACTGGCCGTCCTCCGCGTTGCGCCGGGCGCCGATGTAGAGGCCGCCCTCGCTCTCCACCACCTCGAAGACCGGCTTGCGGTCCTTCAGGTTGTACTGGTTTCCTTTCGCCCCCTTGAACAGCGGATCGTGATTGAGCTGCCCGCTGTGCAGGAACGACACGTGGCTCGAATCGATGCCGCCCTCCATCGCCTGCAGCCAGTTGCATTGCTGCCAGCGCTTGGATATGTAGCTCTGCTCGGGCGGGACGGTGGCGAACTCCCACGCGGGCTGCGGCGGGCGCTGCTCGGGCGGCCCCATGTAGACCCAGATCACGCCGCCCTTCTCGACCAGGGGATATGACTTGAGCCTGATCTTCTGGCAGAAGCCGCTTTCCGCCGGCTCCGACGGCACGTCGACGCACTGGCCGGTGTAGTCGTATTTCCAGCCGTGGTAGGGGCAGCGCAGGCCCGACTCCTCGTTGCGGCCGAACCAGAGCGAGACCCCGCGGTGGGCGCAGAACTCGTCGACGAGGCCGAGGCGGCCTTCGGTGTCCCGGAACGCGACCATGCGCTCGCCCAGGCACTTGACGCGCACCGGCGGGCAGTCGGGCCCGGGCAGCTCCTGGGCGAGCAGGATCGGAAGCCAGTAGCGCCGGAAGAGCTCGCCCATGGGCGTGCCCGGGCCGGTGCGCACCAGCAGTTCGTTCTGTTCGGCTTTCATCGGGAATCTCTCTGAGGGTGGGGCGGCCGGCAGGCCAGATCGTTCCTCTATGGAGAACGGCGTTCCTGTCCGTGGTTTCAACGTTAACATCGGGCTACAATGCGGTCAACGGCGCCCGCCCGCGCGGAGCGCCCGCCACGCTTCCCGAACCCACCTGCCATGTCCGGAACCGAAACGTTGCTCGAGCTCTGCTCCACGAGCGAGGTCCCCGAGGGCGGCGCGCTCAAGGTCGAGCGCGACGGCCTGGTCCTCGCGGTCTTCCACCTCGGCGATCGCTACTACGTGACCGACGACACCTGCACCCACGGGCCCGGCTCGCTCTCCGAGGGGGAGATCGAGGGCGAGATCGTCGAATGCAACTTCCACGGCGGCTGCTTCCACATCCCGACCGGCCGCGTCGAGGCGCCGCCCTGCATGGTGCCCCTGCGCACCTACGCGGTGAGCGTGGTGGACGGGAAGGTCTGCATCCTGCCGCCCTCGGCCGGCTAGCGGCCGGCCGACCTTTCCCGGGCGAGCCGCTGCAGCAGCGCCGCGAGCTCCGCGAGCTCCTTCACCTTGTCGAGGTAGGCATCCGCGCCGAGCTCGAGGCATCCCGCGCGAAGCTGCGGCGACATATGGTTGGACATCACGATGA
>DATIVM010000068.1:0-12200 GCA_035465975.1 Usitatibacter sp. | reverse complement strand
GCCGGTCGCCAGTGGCGCCCCGACCTTGTGCGCCTCGCGCTCGACATCCTTCGCGCCCCTCACGCGACGACAGAGAGCGCACCCACGCGAGTCGGAGCCTGACGAGATTCCGAGACCGGCTGACGGCCGATCGACACGGTCGACCGTGGCGCGTTGCCACTACGACCCCGCTTTGGCTCCTTGTCGCCAACGAGGGATGCTCGGCGCGTTCGGTTCGAGTGAGCGGAGGTAGGGGACGACCTGCCGGACTTGTTCGGCGGTGAACGTGCCGCCGTAGTCGAGGCTCCATGCCGGCATCTCGGTGCCGGACACGCCTCCGGAGACGAGCGCGAAGATTTGGTCGTCGGTGGTGCTCTTGAGGAATTGGCTCGAGTTCAACGTGGGTGCGCTGCCGCCGCCGGACGCGTCCTTGCCGTGGCATTGGGCGCAGTTCGCGGCGAGCGCGCGCACGCCGGCCGGCGGGAGGTTCGGCGTCGCGAAACGCGGTGCGGAACGGGATTGCGCGAAGGCGCCAGGCGCCCCGGCGAGGGCGAGCAGGACGGCGAAAGCCCGGACGGCGCGGAGGTCGATGGAGAAGGCCTCGGTCGATGGACGGATCAAGGATAGCCTACGCGCCGCGGTCCCGCAGAGGGGGAAAACGAAAACGCCCGCGCGAGGCGGGCGTTTTCCGGGGGGCCGTGCCGCGGGATCAGGTGGACTCCACCGGCTCCGCGGGCTGCGCGTCGGACTGCGCGATCTCGAGGATCACCTGGTCGTTCGCGTCCACGTCGATGGTCACCCTGCCGCCGTTCGCGAGGCGCCCGAAGAGCAGCTCGTCGGCGAGCGCCCGGCGGATGGTGTCCTGGATGAGGCGCGCCATCGGGCGCGCGCCCATCTGCGGATCGAAGCCGTTCTTCGCGAGGTACTTCTTCAGGTTCTCGGTGAAGATCGCCTCGACCTTCTTCTCGGAGAGCTGCGACTCGAGCTGCATGAGGAACTTGTCCACCACGCGCAGGATGACTTCCTCGTCGAGCGCGCCGAACGACACGATCGCGTCGAGGCGGTTGCGGAACTCCGGCGTGAAGAGGCGCTTGATCTCCGCCATCTCGTCGCCCGCCATGCGTTGCTGCGTGAAGCCCATGGCGTTCTTGGAGAGCCCCTCGGCGCCCGCGTTGGTCGTCATCACGATCACGACGTTGCGGAAATCCGCCTTGCGCCCGTTGTTGTCCGTGAGCGTGCCGTGGTCCATCACCTGCAGCAGGATGTTGAAGATGTCCGGGTGCGCCTTCTCGATCTCGTCCATCAGCAGCACCGAATACGGATGCTTGGTGATCGCCTCGGTGAGGAGGCCGCCCTGGTCGAAGCCCACGTAGCCCGGGGGCGCGCCGATGAGGCGCGACACCGCGTGGCGCTCCATGTACTCGGACATGTCGAAGCGGATGAGCTCCACGCCCATGATGAAGGCGAGCTGGCGCGCGACCTCGGTCTTGCCGACGCCGGTGGGCCCCGAGAAGAGGAAGCAGCCGACCGGCTTCTGCGGGTTGCCGAGGCCGCTTCTCGCCATCTTGATGGCCGCCGAGAGCGCGTCGATCGCCTTGTCCTGGCCGAACACCGTCGCCTTGAGGTCGCGATCCAGGTTCTTGAGGGCCGAGCGGTCGTCGTTGGAGACGTTGCGGGCCGGCACGCGCGCGATCTTGGAGACGATCTCCTCGATCTCGGGCTTGCCGATCACCTTCTTCTGCTTGGATTTCGGCAGGATCCGCTGCAGCGCGCCGGCCTCGTCGATCACGTCGATCGCCTTGTCGGGGAGGTGCCGGTCGTTGATGTAGCGCGCCGAGAGCTCCGCCGCAGTGGTGAGGGCGTTCGCCGTGTACTTCACGCCGTGGTGCAGCTCGAAACGCGATTTCAGGCCGCGCAGGATCTCCACGGTCTCCGGGATCGAGGGCTCGTTCACATCCACCTTCTGGAAGCGCCGGGAGAGCGCGTGGTCCTTCTCGAAGATGCCGCGGTACTCGTTGTAGGTGGTCGCGCCGATGCACTTGAGCGCGCCCGACGAGAGCGCGGGCTTGAGCAGGTTGGAGGCGTCGAGCGTTCCGCCCGAGGCGCTGCCCGCGCCGATCAGGGTGTGGATCTCGTCGATGAAGAGGATCGCGTTCGGGTTGTCGACGAGCTGCTTCAGCACCGCCTTCAGGCGCTGCTCGAAGTCGCCGCGGTACTTGGTGCCGGCCAGCAGCGCGCCCATGTCGAGCGCGTACACCTGCGCCTTGGCGAGGATCTCGGGCACCTGCCCGTCGATGATGCGCTTGGCGAGCCCCTCGGCGATCGCGGTCTTGCCGACGCCCGCCTCGCCCACGAGGAGCGGGTTGTTCTTGCGGCGGCGGCACAGGATCTGCACGACGCGCTCGAGCTCCGACTCGCGGCCGATCAGCGGATCGATCTTGCCGTCGACGGCGAGCTGGTTGAGGTTCTGGGTGAAGCTCTCCAGGGCGCCGCCGGACTGCGTCTCGGGGGCCTCGGACTCGGCCTCGCCCTCCTCGCGCGCGCCGCCGGGGGCCTGCGGGCTCTTCGTGATCCCGTGCGAGATGTAGTTGACGACGTCCAGCCGGGAGACGCCCTGCTGGTGCAGGAAGTAGACGGCGTGCGAATCCTTCTCGCCGTAGATCGCGACCAGCACGTTGGCTCCCGTCACCTCCTTCTTGCCGGACGACTGCACGTGCAGGATCGCGCGCTGGATGACGCGCTGGAAACCGAGCGTGGGCTGCGTGTCGACCTCGCCGGTGCCGGCGACTGTCGGCGTGTGCTGCATGACGAAGTCGGACAGCGCCTTCTTCAGCTCGTCGATCTTCGCGGCGCACGCCTTCAGCACCTCGGAGGCGGAAGGGTTGTCGCAGAGGGCGAGGAGCAGGTGCTCCACGGTGATGAACTCGTGGCGCTTCTGCCGGGCCTCGACGAAGGCCATATGAAGACTGACTTCCAACTCCTGGGCGATCATGTTTCCTCCATCGCGCACTGCAGCGGATGCTGGTGTTGGCGCGAATATGCAGTTACCTGCTCCACCTTGCTCGAGGCGACGTCCCTCGGATAGATCCCGCAGACGCCCCGGCCCTCCGTATGAACTTTGAGCATGATCTGAGTAGCCCGTTCCCGCGGCAGGGCGAAGAAGAGCTGCAGGACCTCGACCACGAATTCCATCGGCGTGTAGTCGTCGTTATACATGACGACCTGGTACATCGGCGGCGGCTTTGTCTGGGTCTCGCTCGGCTTGATGAGCGTGGAGCCGCTGGGTTTTTCGGCCATGGCGCGGATGGGAGGACGCTCAACGCGGTGAACCTCCGGATCCCTTCTCGGGTGGAACAACCTGAAGTCTAATATGGACAAGCGGGAGGGGTTTTTCAAGACCCTTCAAGCGCTTGGAGGCGCCGTTCATCGGCCATGAAGGGGCCGTTTTGATGCGCCGCAACGCGGTTTTTCGCCCGTCCGGGCCGCTATTGACACTCCCGGGGACCCCGCGTAAAAAGCGCGTTGGAGTTTGGTTTCAAGCATTTCGCATCGCCTTTTTTAGACGTGCGGGGCCTGGATCCGAACAATGTGCGGGACTCCACCCGTTTAACAAGAGGCAAGCAATCGCATGGCAACCGGAACTGTGAAGTGGTTCAATGACGCGAAGGGTTACGGGTTCATCACGCCCGACGACGGCAGCGAAGACCTCTTCGCGCATTTCTCCGCGATCCAGATGCAGGGCTTCAAGACCCTCAAGGAAGGCCAGAAGGTCTCCTTCGACGTGACGCAGGGCCCCAAGGGCAAGCAGGCGTCCAACATCCAGGCGGCATAGGGAGCAGTCTTTTGCGAAAAGCCCCCGGGGCCTCGGGCCGCGGGGGCTTTTTCTATTCCGGCGCTCGCAGGCATTGAGCGGCCGCAGGTCCGCTCCAGCGCCGTTCCCGCGGCCCGCCCGTTCGCCGAAGTCCGCTCATTTCATGCGCCGCTTGAGCTCCGAATCCACCGCGTCCATGAACTCGTCGGTGGTGAGGAACGGCTGGTCCGGCCGGATGAGGATCGCGAGGTCCTTGGTCATCTTGCCCGACTCGACCGTGTCCACGCACACCTTCTCGAGCGTCTGCGCGAACTTCACCACGTCCGGCGTGCCGTCCATCTTGCCGCGGTAGGAGAGGCCGCGCGTCCAGGCGAAGATCGACGCGATCGGGTTGGTGGAGGTGGGCTTGCCCTGCTGGTGCAGCCGGTAGTGGCGCGTCACCGTGCCGTGCGCGGCCTCGGCTTCCACCGTCTTGCCGTCGGGCGTGGTGAGCACCGAGGTCATCAGGCCGAGCGATCCGTAGCCCTGCGCGACGGTGTCGGACTGGACGTCGCCGTCGTAGTTCTTGCACGCCCACAGGTAGCCGCCGTTCCACTTGAGGTTCGAGGCCACCATGTCGTCGATCAGGCGGTGCTCGTACGTGAGGCCCGCCGCCTCGAACCGCGAGCGAAACTCCGATTCGTAGACCTCCTGGAAGAGGTTCTTGAAGCGCCCGTCGTAGACCTTGAGGATCGTGTTCTTGGTTGAGAGGTACACCGGGTAGTTGCGGTCGAGCGCGTAGTTGAAGCAGGCGCGCGCGAAGCCCCGGATCGACTCGTCGAGGTTGTACATCGCCATCGTGATGCCGGCGCCCGGCGCCTGGAACACTTCCTTCTCGACGGGCGCGCCGCCCCCCTTGGGCGTGAAGATCATCTTCACCGTGCCGGGGCCGTCGAACTTGATCTCCGTCGCGCGGTACTGGTCGCCGAACCCGTGGCGCGCCACCACCACCGGCTTGTTCCAGTGCGCCACGATGCGCGGCACGTTGTTGCAGATGATCGGCTCGCGGAAGATGGTCCCGTCGAGGATGTTGCGGATGGTTCCGTTGGGGCTCTTCCACATCTGCTTGAGCCCGAACTCCTTGACGCGCGCCTCGTCGGGGGTGATCGTCGCGCATTTCACCGCGACGCCGTACTTCCTCGTGGCGTTGGCCGAGTCGACCGTCACCTGGTCGTCGGTGGCATCGCGGTTCTCGATGCCGAGGTCGTAGTACTTGAGATCCACGTCGAGGTACGGGAGGATCAGCTGCTCGCGGATGCGGCGCCAGATGATGCGCGTCATCTCGTCGCCGTCCATCTCGACGATGGGGTTCTTCACCTTGATCTTGGCCATGGGACTCCTGCGGGGTCTCTTGTGGTTGACGAAGCGCGGGGAATGCGCCGCGCGAAGTGGCGGCACAATCGAAAATTATAGCAAAGCCGCCCCGCGGCCCCTCCCATGCCCCGCGTCCTCCTCTTCAACAAGCCCTGCGGCGTGCTCTGCCAGTTCACCGGCGAAAGGGCGCAGCGCACCCTCAAGGACTTCATCCCGGTGCCCGGCGTGTACGCGGCGGGCCGCCTCGACGCGGACAGCGAGGGACTCGTCGTGCTCACGGACGACGGACGGCTGCAGGCCGCGATCGCCGATCCGCGCCACAAGCTCGAGAAAGGCTACTGGGTGCAGGTGGAGGGCACGCCGACGGACGAGGCGCTCGCCGCCTTCCGCCGCGGCCTGCCCCTGCCCGACGGCCCCACCCTTCCCGCGCACGTCCAGGCGATCCCCGAGCCGCCCGGCCTCTGGCCGCGGGACCCGCCGATCCGCTTTCGCAAGGCGATCCCCACCGCCTGGCTGGAAGTGGGCCTTCGCGAAGGGCGCAACCGCCAGGTGCGGCGCATGACGGCCTTCGTGGGGCTTCCGACGCTGCGGCTGGTGCGTTTCCGGGTCGGCCCCTGGCGCCTCGACGACCTCGCGCCGGGCGCCTGGCGCGAGGTCGCGGCGCCCACGCCGCGCGAGCTTCGCGCCGCCCGCTGAAAAGGCTGCGCATGGCGCGGTCAACCCTTGTATCATGCGCGGCGTTAATGCGGGCGACGAGGCTGATTTCAGCGCAGTCGATGCATTGATGTCCGTGATGTCCGATCAACTTACCACCTAGGAAAAGAGAAAAGATGAACAAGCTGTCCGCCCTGCTCGCCACGCTCCTCGCCTCCGCCTCGCTCGCCGTGTTCGCGGCCGACAACGGCGCCAAGCCGGCCACCCAGGCCGAGCCCGCCAAGGCCATGGCCACCACCACGGCCGAGCCCGCCAAGACCGACGAAGCCAAGCCGGCGAAGCACAAGAAGATCACCAAGAAGCACACGGTCAAGAAGAGCACCAAGAAGCTCGCCAAGGCCCAGAAACCGGCCGAGAAACCGGCCGAGCCGAAGGTCGAAGAGCCGAAGAAGTAATCGGGCTTTCCGCACGCGAAGGCGGAGCCTCGGCTCCGCCTTTTCTTTTGGGGCCGCTAGAATCCCCCTTCCACCCGCCCTTTCCCCATGAAGATCGTCGTCGGCCTCTCCGGAGGCGTGGATTCCGCCGTCTCCGCGCTGCTGCTCAAGCGGGCGGGCCACGACGTGGTCGGCCTCTTCATGAAGAACTGGGAGGACGACGACGACGACCAGTACTGCTCCACCCGCGAGGACCTCGTCGACGCGGCCTCCGCCGCCGAGCGCATCGGCATCGACATGGAGGCGGTCAACTTCGCCGCCGAGTACAAGGAGCGCGTCTTCGCGAGCTTCCTCGCCGAGTACCGCGCGGGCCGCACGCCCAATCCCGATGTGCTCTGCAACGCCGAGATCAAGTTCAAGGCGTTCCTCGACCACGCCCTGGCGCTGGGTGCCGAGCGCATCGCGACCGGCCACTACGCCCGCGTGGAGGAGCGCGAGGGCCGCCACGTCCTGCTGAAGGGCGTCGACCCGGGGAAGGACCAGAGCTACTTCCTCCACCGCCTCACGCAGGCCCAGCTCTCGCGCACCATCTTCCCGGTGGGCCACCTGCACAAGATCGAGGTGCGGCGCATCGCGCGCGAGGCGGGATTGCCCAACCACGCCAAGCGCGATTCCACGGGCATCTGCTTCATCGGGGAGCGGCCGTTCCGCGAGTTCCTGTCGCGCTACCTGCCGCGCGCGCCGGGGCCGATGGTCACGCCCGAGGGCGTGCGGGTGGGCGAGCACGAGGGCCTCATGTACTACACCCTGGGACAGCGGCAGGGGCTGGGGATCGGCGGGCGCCGCGACGCCTCCGCCGAGCCTTGGTACGTCGCGGGCAAGGACCTCGAGCGCAACACGCTCGTCGTCGTGCAGGGGCACGACCATCCGCTCCTGCAGAAGCGCCATTTGCATGCGCAGGACGCGAGCTGGATCGCGGGCGAGCCGCCGTCGCCCGAGGCAGGCCTCGCCGCGAAGACGCGCTACCGGCAGGCGGACGCCGCGTGCACGCTGCGCCTCGACGGCCGGTCGGCATTCCACCTCGACTTCGCGACGCCGCAATGGGCGGTCACGCCCGGCCAGTCGGCGGTGCTCTACCGCGGCGACGTGTGCCTCGGCGGAGGCGTGATCGCCTGAGGCGCGGCGGCCGTCCGCCGGGGAGCGCGGGGGCGCGTGATAAAATTTCGCCTCTCCCGCCATGGCCTCCCCCCTCACCGCCCTCTCGCCCCTCGACGGGCGCTACGCCGGAAAGGCGCGCGCGCTGCAGGACCACTTCAGCGAGTTCGCGCTGATCCGCGAGCGCGTCGCGGTGGAAGTCGAGTGGCTCCTCGCCCTCGCGGCCGACCCCGCGTTCACGCCGCTCGCGCCCTTCTCGGCCGACACCGTGATGGAGCTGCGCGAGGCCGCGGCGCGCTTCTCGCTCGCCGACGCCGAGCGCGTGAAGTCGATCGAGGCCACCACCAACCACGACGTGAAGGCGGTCGAGTACTGGCTGCGCGAGCGCTTCGCCGCGAACACCGAGGTGGCCGCCGCCGCGGAGTTCATCCATTTCGCCTGCACCTCCGAGGACATCAACAACCTCGCCCACGCGCGCATGTTCCTCGGCGGGCGCGACCGCGTGCTCCTGCCCGCCGTGGACCGCATCGTCGAGCGGCTGCAAGCGCTCGCGCGCGCCCACGCCGGGCTCGCGATGCTCTCGCGCACCCACGGCCAGCCGGCCACGCCCACGACGCTCGGCAAGGAGATGGCGAACGTGGCGCACCGGCTGAAGCGCGCGCGCTCCGCGTTCGCGGCGGTGCGCATGCTCGGCAAGGCGAACGGCGCCACCGGCAACTTCAACGCCCACGTCGCCGCGGTCCCGGGGATGGACTGGCGGGCCTTCTCGCGGCGCTTCGTGGAGAGCCTCGGCCTCGAGTACAACCCGCTCACGATCCAGATCGAGCCCCACGACGCGCTCGCGGAAGCCTTCGACGCGGCGGCGCGGCTCAACACCATCCTGCTCGACCTGGACCGCGACTTGTGGGGCTACATCTCGCTCGGCTACTTCACGCAGAAGGTGAAGCCGGGCGAGGTGGGGTCCTCCACCATGCCGCACAAGGTGAACCCGATCGACTTCGAGAATTCCGAGGGCAACCTCGGGCTCGCCAACGCGCTCTTGCGCCACCTCGCGGAGAAGCTGCCGGTCTCCCGGTGGCAGCGCGACCTCACCGATTCCACGGTGCTGCGCAACGTCGGCGTCGCGTTCGGCTACTGCCTGCTCGCCTACGACGCGTGCCTGCGCGGGCTGGAGAAGCTGGAAGCGAATCCGCGCCGCCTCGCCGAGGACCTCGAAGGGAGCTGGGACGTGCTGGCCGAGGCGGTGCAGACCGTGATGCGCGCGCACCGCGTGCCCGGCTCCTACGAGAAGCTGAAGGAGCTCACGCGCGGCAAGGGCGGCATCGGCCGCGACGAGCTGCGCGCGTTCATCCGCGCGCTGCCGATTCCCGCCGAGGCGCGCGACCGGCTCCTCGCGCTCGAGCCCTCCACGTACGTCGGCCTCGCCGAGCGCCTCGCCCGCGAGGGCTGATCCCCGGCCGTTCCGCCTTTGCAGGCGCGCCGCGCACGCCGTTCAGTTCTCCGGCGTGGCGAGCGGCACCCCGAGCCGTGCGCGGCGCGTGAGCCAGGGGCTCGGGCGATAGCGCGGGTCGCCGTAGAACGAGAGCAGCGCCGAGAGCATCTCCAGCACCCGCGCAGGACCGACGGCATCGCCCATGGCGAGCGGCCCCTGGCGGTAGCCGAGCCCGAGCGTCACGGCGCGGTCGATGTCGGCCGGCGCGGCGATGCGCTGCTGTGCGATGTCGCACGCGACGTTCACGATCTGCGCCACGACGCGCGGCGCGATGAAGCCGGGGCAGTCGTGGATCCACGACACCGGCACGCCGTCGGCGGCGAAGAGCCCGCGCGCCGCATCGCGCACGGCCGGATCGGTCACCGGCGTTCCCATCAGCGTCCTGCGCGACTCCCAGCCGAACCAGGCGTCGATCGCGACGCAGCGGCGCGCGTCGAGCTCCTCGGCGAGCGAGGCCGACGTGGCGTCCGTTCCCCACGGAGAGAGCACGCAGATCGCATCGGGCGCCGGTCGCGCCCCGGAATCGATGCAGGCGCCGAGCTTCGCGGCGAGCGCTTCGACGCGTCCGTGCACGGCCGCGTCGGCGCGGCTCACCCACACCAGGGGCCGGGCGGGAGGCGGCGGCGCCTCGCGCTCGATCGGCTGCCGCACGCCGTCCGCGTAGGCGTAGAAGCCGCGCCCGGACTTGCGGCCGAGGAGTCCGCCGAGCCGGCGCTGCACCAGCAGCGGCGAGGGGCGGAAGCGCGGCTCCTCGTAGAACTGGTGGTAGATGGATTCCATCACCGGCTGCGACACGTCGAGCCCGGTGAGGTCGAGGAGCTCGAACGGGCCCATGCGGAAGCCCGCGGCCTCGCGCAGCACGTCGTCGATCACGTGGAACTCCGCCACGCCTTCCGAGAGGATGCGCAGCGCCTCGGTCCCGTAGGCGCGGCCCGCATGGTTCACGAGGAAGCCCGGCGTGTCCTTCGCGCGGACCGCGGTGTGGCCGAACGCGCGGCCCAGCTCGAGGAGCCGCTGCGCCACGCCCGGCCCGGTGCGCACGCCGTCGATCACCTCGACCACCTTCATGAGCGGCACGGGGCTGAAGAAATGCATCCCGGCCACGCGTTCGGGCCGCGCGCACGCCGCGGCGATCGCGGTGACCGGGAGCGAGGACGTGTTGCTCGCGAGGATGCAGTCGGGCGTGACCACGCGCTCGAGCGCGTGGAAGAGCTCGCGCTTCGCCTCCAGGTCCTCGACGATCGCCTCGATCACGATCCCGCACGCGGCGAGCTCGGCGAGGCCCGGGACGGGCTTCAGGCGCGCGGCGGCCTGCGTCGCCTCCTTCGCATCGAGCTTGCCCTTCTCCGCGAGGCGCCGCAGCTGCGCGGCGATGTCCTCCTTCGCCGCATCGGCGATCCCGGCGCGGGAGTCGTAGAGCAGGCACTCGAAACCGGCCTGCGTGGCTACCTGCGCGATGCCGCGGCCCATGAGGCCGGTGCCGGCGACGCCGATCCGCAGCGGCGCGTCCCCCATCGCTGAGCTCCCGGACAAAAGGGGAAATCCCCCGCGCATGATACGCGGGGGCCCGGGAGCGGGAGGCGGTTACGGCTTGGCGAGCGCGACCGGCCCCTCGTGGATCGCGGCGATGTCTCCGGTCATCTCGCCGCCTTCCTGCACCAGCATCTTGCCGTAGCGGATCTTGCCCCCGACGCGGCCGCTCGCGTGGATCACGAGCTTCTTGCGCGCAGTCATCTCGCCCTGGAACGAGCCGCGGATCTCGGCGACATCGACGTCCACCTTGCCCTCGAACGCGCCGTGCTCGGCGATCTGGATCGAGCGGCTCACCATGGTCGCCTCGACGCGCCCTTCGACCACGAGCGTGTCGCAGTCGTGGATCTCGACGCCCTTGAGCTTGATGTTCGGGCCGACGATGAGCTTGCTGCCCGCGGCCTCCTCGCCGCGCGGATGCGTTTCAGCCGGAGCGGCGGCGGCACGTTGCGCCGCGGGCGCGGGAGCCGGCCCCACCGAGGGCGAGTTGGCCGCGACCGGCTGCGCCGGGCCGGGCACGCGCGTGTCGCGCGTGCGGTTGAAAAGACCTTCGCCGTATTTCATGGGACCTCCCTCGTTGTGAAATCAGGAGAACCGGTAACACGAACCGTGCCAGATGGACGGCGCGCATCGCGCCCCGCTCTCGCACGCGTGTCATCGAACGCATCTTGCGCGCGCGCAAGGCAAGCGCTTTCGTCGCTCGCCGGCAACGCGATTTCCGCCCTCGCGCGCAACGCGCTGAATCGAAGGCGCTTCGCCTGTCGCCTTGCACCGACGAGGGTGCCGGTAGCTGCTTCTTTCCGATGCGCTTCTCGCGCACGATGGGCCGCCGGAACTGCAAGGAGCGTGCTCGCTCCACCCTCGTGCTCGCCCCGCGCCTCAGATGATCTCGAGGGGGCGCTTGCCTCGGGGCGGCGGAAAGGCGCGGTCGAGCGCCGCCAGCGCCTCGGCGTCGAGGACCAGGTCGCGTGCCGAGGCGTTGGCGCGCACGTGCTCGCGCGTCGACGATTTCGGGATCGCCACGACGCGCGGATCGCGCAGCAGCCAGGCGAGGGCCACCTGCGCGGCGCTCGCTCCGAGGCGCTTCGCCACCGCCTGCACGGCCGGATGGGCCGGGAGCGTTCCCTCGTCGAGCGGGGAATACGCCATCACCTCGATCCCGCGGTCGGCACACCACGGGAGGAGATCGAACTCCACGCCGCGCCGCGCGAGGTTGTAGAGCACCTGGTTCGCGGCCACGCGGGCGCCGGCGGGAAGCGCGGCGACCTCTTCCATGTCCGCGACGTCGAAGTTGGAAACGCCCCAGCGGCGGATCTTGCCCGCCTCGGCGAGCCGCTCGAGTGCCTCCACCGTCTCGGCGAGCGGGACGCTCGAGCGCCAGTGCAGGAGGTAGAGGTCGATCGTGTCGACATTGAGCCGCTCGAGCGATCCTTCGCACGCCTTCACGAGCTCGCGCCGCGAGGCGTGGTGCGGATAGAACTTGGTGACGAGGTAGACTTCGTCGCGCCGCCCGCGGATCGCCTCGCCCACCACGCGTTCCGCCCCGCCTTCGCCGTACATCTCCGCGGTGTCGATGAGCGAGAGCCCGAGATCGAGCCCGAGGCGCAGCGCCGCGACCTCCGCGCCGCGGTGCCCCGGGGTCTCGCCCATGTGCCACGTGCCCATGCCGAGCCGCGGCATGGGCTGCCGGGCGGGGCTCAAATCGCCTGCGCCTCGGTCCCGTATTGCGGGTTCACGCGCTCGGCCTTCGTGCCCATCTTGTTGAGCGCGTTGATGTAGGCCTTGGCGGAAG
>DATIVM010000067.1:0-9220 GCA_035465975.1 Usitatibacter sp. | reverse complement strand
CAGCGGCAGTGGCTGGCCCGCCCAGCGGTTCATCTTCACGATCGCGTCGGCTTCGTCGAACTCGAATTGCAGCGTGGTTTCCGCCGCCGGTTTCGGCAGCACCTTGAACGACACCTCGGTGATCACGCCGAGCGTGCCGAGCGCGCCGGCCATGAGGCGCGAGACGTCGTAGCCCGCCACGTTCTTGATCACGCGGCCGCCGAACGCGAGCGCCTCGCCGCGCCCGTTCACGATGCGCGTCCCGAGGACGAAGTCGCGCACCGCGCCCGCGTAGGGGCGGCGCGGCCCCGAGAGACCGCTCGCCACGGCGCCGCCGATGGTGGCGCCCCCGACGGAAGCGCTCGGGGGCAGGCCCGGGCCGGCCGCGAAGCGCGGCGGCTCGAAGGGCAGCATCTGCCGCTCGGCGGCGAGGGCGCGCTCCACCTCCTCGAGCGGCGTGCCGGCGCGCACCGTGAGGACGAGCTCCTTCGGCTCGTACGCGACGATGCCGGAGTGCGCGGCCGTCTCGACGATCTCGTCGCCGCGCGGCGCGCCGCCGTAGAAATCCTTGGTGCCGCCGCCGCGGATGCGCAGCGCGCGGCGCGCGGAGGCGGCGGAGCGCACGCGCTCGCAAAGCTCGGTCACGAAGGCTTCGGCCATGGTCAGAATCGCGGAATGTCGGGTCGCGGGATGCGGCCGCCCTCGACGCGCATGCCGCGGAACTCCGTGCAGCGGCGCAACGTCGGGACGGCCTTGCCCGGGTTGAGGATGCCTTCGGGATCGAACGCGGCCTTCACGGCGTGGAAGGCCTCCAGCTCCGCGGGCGAGAACTGCACGCACATCTGGCGCAGCTTCTCGACGCCGACGCCGTGCTCGCCGGTGATCGTGCCGCCCACCTCGACGCAGGCCTCGAGGATGCGCCCGCCCAGCTCCTCGCCGCGCTCGAGATCGCCCGGCTTGTTCGCGTCGTAGAAGATGCACGGGTGGATGTTGCCGTCACCCGCGTGGAAGACGTTGCCCACCATCAATCCGTACTCCTGCGCGAGCTGGTAGACGCGGTCGAGGATGTCCGGGAGGCAGCGCCGCGGGATGGTGCCGTCGATGGTGTAGAAGTCGGGAAGGATCGTCGCGAGCGCCGTGAACGCGCCCTTGCGCGCCTTCCACA
This sequence comes from Usitatibacter sp., assembly GCA_035465975.1. Lineage (GTDB taxonomy): Bacteria > Pseudomonadota > Gammaproteobacteria > Burkholderiales > Usitatibacteraceae > Usitatibacter. The sequence continues at coordinate 8,076 of DATIVM010000067.1, read as the reverse complement.
GGCGCTCGCGCTCCGCGGCGTCGGCCGCGATGCGCACCTCGGTCGCGCCGCAGCGCTCGAGGATCGCCCGCACCGCCGCCGCGGCTTCCACCGCTTCCCCGGCGCAGCCGTCCACTTCGGCGAGCAGCAGCGCCTCGGCGCCGAGCGGGAAACCCATCGCCATGAAGCGCTCGCAGGCCTCGATCACCACCTTGTCCATCATCTCGAGCGCGGCGGGCACGATGCCGGCGCCGATGATCTCGCCCACGGCCTGCGCGGCCCGGCGCACGGAGGGAAAGGCCGCGAGCAGCGTCTGCGTCGCCTCGGGGATCGGGACCAGCCGCACCGCGACGCGCGTGATGACGCCGAGGTTGCCCTCGCTGCCGGTGAGGAGCGCGAGGAGGTCGTAGCCCGGCGCGTCCAGCGCGAGGCTCCCCGTCTCGACCACCTCGCCGTCGGCATCGATCGCGCGCACGGCGAGGAGGTTGTGCGTCGTGAGCCCGTACTTGAGGCAATGCACGCCGCCCGAGTTCTCCGCCACGTTGCCGCCGATCGAGCACACCGACTGGCTCGACGGGTCCGGCGCGTAGAAGAGTCCGATGGGCGCGGCCGCCTCGGAAACCCGCAGGTTGCGCACGCCCGGCTCGACCCAGGCGAGGCGCGCCATCGCGTCCACGGCGAGGATCGCCTTCATCTTCGTCATCACCAGCAGCACGCCGTCGCGGCGCGGGATCGCGCCGCCCGAGATCCCCGTTCCCGCCCCGCGCGAGACCACCGGCACGCCGAGGCGCCGGCACGCGCGCACCACGTCGCGCACCTGGTCCTCCGATTCGGGGAGCACTGCCAGCATGGGCGTTTCGCGGTGGGAGATGAACGCGTCGGTCTCGAAGGGCTTGAGGCCCTCGTCGTCGGCGACGATCGCGAGCGTCGGGCGCACGGCGCGCAACGCCTCGAGCACGCGCGCGCGCGCAACGGCTTGCGCCGCGAGGCCGCCCCCGAGCGTTCCTGTCGCGGGCGCCGCCATCAGAAGCGCGGCAGGTCCGGGTGGGGCAGCGCCCCGCCCTTCACCCGCATCGCCCCGTATTCCGCGCAGCGCGCGAGGAGCGGGATGGCCTTCCCCGGGTTGAGCAGGCCTTCCGGGTCGAACGCCGCCTTCACGGCGTGGAACTGCGCGATCTCCTCGGGCCGGAACTGGACGCACATCTGGTTGATCTTCTCCACGCCCACGCCGTGCTCGCCGGTGATGGTGCCGCCCACCTCGATGCACAGCTCCAGGATGTCCGCCGCGAAGCGCTCGGTCCTCTCGAGCTCGCCCGGCACGTTGGCGTCGTAGAGGATCAGCGGATGGAGGTTGCCGTCGCCCGCGTGGAACACGTTCGCGCAGCGCAGCCCGTACTGCGCGGAAAGCTCCTCGATGCGCTTGAGCACGCCGGCGAGCGCCCCGCGCGGAATCGATCCGTCGATGCAGTAGTAGTCGGGCGAGATGCGGCCCACCGCCGGGAAGGCCGCCTTGCGGCCCGACCAGAAGCGCAGGCGCTCCGGCTCGCTCGAGGAGCAGCGGATGTCGGTCGCGCCGCTCGCGCGCATCGCCTCGATCATGCGCGCCGTCTCGTCGGCCACCTCCTCGCGCGTGCCGTCGGACTCGGCGAGGAGGATCGCCTCCGCCTGCAGGTCGTAGCCCGCGTGGACGAAATCCTCGACCGCGCGCGTGGCGAGCCGGTCCATCATCTCGAGCCCCGCGGGAACGATGCCCGCGCCGATCACGTTCGCGACCGCCTCGCCCGCGCTTTCCACGTCGCGGAAGGAAGCCATCACCACCTGCGCGAGCTCCGGCTTCGGCAGCAGCTTCACCGTCACCTCGAGCGTCACGGCGAGGAGGCCCTCGGAGCCGGTGACGAGCGCGAGCAGGTCGTAGCCCGGGGCGTCCAGCGCCTCGCTGCCGAGCTCGACCGCGTCGCCCTCGATCGTCATGGCGCGCACGCGCAGCACGTTGTGCACCGTGAGGCCGTACTTGAGGCAATGCACGCCGCCCGAGTTCTCGGCCACGTTGCCGCCGATGGAGCACGCGATCTGGCTCGACGGATCCGGCGCGTAGTAGAGGCCGAGCGGCGCCACGTGCTGCGAGATGCGCAGGTTCGTCACCCCCGGCTGCACGCGCGCCGTGCGCGCAAGCGGGTCCACCTCGACGATGCGGTTGAATTTCGCGAGCGAGAGGAGGATGCCGTCGGGAAGCGGCAGCGCGCCGCCGGAAAGGCCGGTGCCGGAGCCGCGCGCCACCACCGGCGTCCCCGTCTCGCGCGCCACGGCGAGCACCTCGGCGACCTCGGCCTCGTCGGCGGGGATGGCGGCGACGAGCGGCGTCGCGCGATAGGCCGACAGCCCGTCGCACTCGTAGGGTTTCAGGTCCTCTCGCTCGACGAGCACGGAGCCGGCGGCAAGCGTGCGCGCGAGCCGGCCGGACACCTGCGCCCGGCGCGAGCGGGATTCTTCCTGCGGGGTGCTTTCCTGGAGGGCGCTCATCTCGGCTCGGGGCGTGCGCGGAACGCCGCGCGGGAACGTATGCCTACAATGATACCGTGACCCTGCGCCTCCTCCTCGACGCGCTCGCCATCCTGCTGGTGATCGCCGGGCTCGCCGGGACCGTCCTGCCGGTGCTCCCCGGCGCCCTGCTCGTGTTCGCGGGCCTCGTCGTCGCCGCCTGGGCGGACGATTTCGCGCGGGTCGGCTTCGGCGGGCTCGCCATCATCGCCGCGCTGGGGCTCATCTCCATGGGCGTCGACTTCCTCGGCTCGATCCTCGGCGCGAAGCGCGTCGGGGCGAGTCCCCAGGCCCTGGCCGGGGCGGCGATCGGCGCCCTGGCGGGCCTCTTCTTCGGCGTGCCGGGGCTGGTCCTCGGCCCCTTCGTCGGCGCCGTCCTGGGCGAGCTGCTCGCCCGCGGCGGGCTGATCCGCGCGGGGAAGGTGGGGCTCGGCACCTCGCTCGGGCTGCTCCTCGCCGCCGTCGCGAAGCTGGTCCTCGCCTTCGCGATGATCGCGGTGTTCGTCGCCTTCTACCTCTTCAACTCGTAGCGCTCAGGACATCACCGCGAGCTGCTGGTTGGCGGCCTCGAGGCGCTCGACCAGCGTGTTGAGGAAGCGCTCGTCGAAGAGGCGGCGGCAGGTGAGGGACGCCTTGCGCAGGTCGTCGGCGCGGATCTTCATGATGATGCAATCCGAGGTCGTGGTGACCGTCGCCGAGCGGTGCGAGCCGTTCTTGTTCTGCGCGAGGTAGGACATCTCCCCGAAGCAGTCGCCGGCGGTGAGCACGGAAAGCGTGCGCTTGCCGCGCGTGACGCGCACGTAGCCGCCGGCGAGGACGTAGAACGAGTCGCCGTGGTCGCCTTCCTTGATGAGCGTGGTGTCGGGGTGGAACTTCGCCCACTTGCTGATGCGCATCACCTCCCAGAGCTCGTTCTCCGGGAACTCGCGGAAGAACGGCAGCGTGCGCAGCACGCTGAAGCGCTCGGCGTCCGACTGCCCGCGCTTCTCCTCGGCCTTCTGGTCCTTCTTCCACGTCTCGGCGAGCGCCTGGCCGAACTCGTCCCAGGTGGCGAAGCGCTTCGCGGGATCCTTGGCGATCGCCTTCATCACGATCGCGTCGAGCTCCGGCGCGAGGCCGGGCCTGAGCTTGCCCGGCGCCTCCGGCTCGGTGTTCACGATCTGGTAGATCACGCTCATCGTGTTCGCGCCCTGGTAGGGGAGCTTCCCGGTGAGCAGGTAGTACATCACGATGCCCAGCCCGTAGATGTCGGTGACCTGCGAGGCCTGGCCGCTGCCGGTGACGAGCTCGGGCGCCATGTACGCGGGCGAGCCCACGTTCATGATCATGGTGCGGTCGGAGACGCGGTTGATCGCGGCGCCGAAGTCCGCGATCTTGATGTCGGTGCCCTCGTTGTGCAGGATGTTGCCGGGCTTGATGTCGCGGTGCGTGAGGCCGAGCGCATGGGCGAAGGCGAGCGCGCGCACGCACTTGAAGACGATCTCCGCCACCTCGCGCGGCTCGAGGAGGCTTTCGGGCTGGCAGAACTTCTCGAGCGTCCCGCCCTCGACGTACTCCATCACGATGTAGCTGTAGTCCTCCTCCACCACCGCGTCGTAGATCTGCACGATGTGCGGATGGTTGAGCTTGCCGGCGAGCGCGGCCTCGTTGAGGAACATGCCGCGGTAGAAGGCGCCGTCCTCGCGGTTCTTGAGCGCGTCCGGCCACGCGACCTTGATCGCCACCTTGCGCTTCGCGAACGGATCCTCGGCGAGGTACACCTTGCCCGTCGCGCCGCGGCCGAGCTCGGCGACGACCTGGTACTTGCCGATCGACTGGCCGGCCTTCATACGCAGCGTCCCCCGTCCACCTCGAGGCAGGCGCCGGTGACGAACTCGGCCTCGTCCGAGGCGAGGAAGAGCGCGGCGTTCGCGATGTCGAGGGGCTTCGACATGCGCCCCATGGGAATCGTGGCGATGAACTTCTTCCGGTTCTCGGGCGTGTCCGGCACGCCCATGAACATCTCGAGGAGCCCCGTCTCCCCGATCACCGGGTTGATCACGTTCACGCGAATCCGGTCGGGCCCCAGCTCCGCGGCCATGGACCGCGAGGTGACGATCGCCGCGCCCTTGGAGCCGTTGTACCAGGTGAGCCCCGGGCGCGGCCGCACGCCGGCGGTGGAGGCGATGGTGACGAAGCAGCCGCCGCCCGCCTTGCGGAAATGCGGCACGGCGTGCTTCGCGGTGAGGAACAGCGACTTCACGTTCACCGCGTAGATGCGGTCGAACTCTTCCTCGGCCACCTCGAGCATCGGGCGGTTGCGGTGCGTCGTGCCGGCGTTGTTCACCACGATGTCGAGCCGCCCGTAGGCCGCGAGCGCCGACTGCACGAGGCGCGCGACGTCCGCGTCCTTCGAGACGTCGGCCACCTCGGCCCGCGCCTCGCCGCCCTTCGCGCGGATCCCGGACGCCACGCGCTCGGCGCCCTTCGCGACGATGTCGTTCACCACGACCTTCGCGCCCTCCTGCGCGTACCGCGCGGCGATCGCCTCGCCGAAACCCGATCCCGCCCCGGTGACGATCGCCACCTTTCCCTCGAGTCGCATTGCCTTCCCGTCGTTCGTTGCCATGAGCGTGCGCAATTATCGCCGAAAGCGGGTGCAAGCGAGGGGCGGAAAGATCGGCGCGCGGAGCGTGAACGGCGCCGCGAATGAAAACGCCGCCCCCGCGAGGCGGAGGCGGCGTCCTGGATTCCCGGGGACGGGAATGACGCGGGGGTCGCCCCCGCGGCAGCGGGGGCCCAGTCAGTGGATTCCCGTCTTCACGGGAATGACGAGGATCCTCAGAAGAGTCCCGAGATCTTGCCGTCGTCGCCCACGTCGATCGCGCAGGCCGACGGCACCTTCGGCAGGCCCGGCATCGTCATGATGTCGCCGCAGATCATCACGATGAACTCGGCGCCCGCGGCGAGCCGCACCTCGCGCACGTTCACCACGTGGCCCGAGGGCGCGCCGCGCAGCTGCGGGTCCGTCGAGAACGAGTACTGGGTCTTCGCCACGCAGATCGGGTAGTGGCCGTAGCCCGACTCCTGGTACTTCTTGATCTGCGCGCGCACCTTGGAATCCGCGGTGATGTCGGAGGCGCCGTAGATCTTGGTGGCGATCGCCTTCATCTTGTCCCACAGGGAATCGTTCTCCTCGTAGACGAACTTGAATGCGTTCGGCTCGTCGCAGAGGCGCACCACTTCCTTCGCGAGGTCCGTCGCGCCCTTGCCGCCCTGCGCGAAGTGGCGCGCGAGGATCACCTTCGCCTGGTGGTGGGCCATCTTGTCCTGCAGGAGCTTCACTTCCGCGTCCGTGTCCTCGGCGCGGTGGTTGATCGCCACCACGCAGGGCAGGCCGTAGTTGTTGCGGATGTTGTTCACGTGGCGCTCGATGTTCGCGATGCCCTTGGCGAGCGCGTCGAGGTTCTCCTTGCCGAGCTCCTTCACGTCCACGCCGCCGTGGTACTTGAGCGCGCGGATCGTCGCGACCAGCACCACCGCGGAGGGCTTGAGGCCGGTCTTGCGGCACTTGATGTCGATGAACTTCTCGGCGCCGAGGTCCGCGCCGAAGCCGGCTTCCGTCACGACGTAGTCGGCGAGCTTGAGCGCGGTCTGGGTCGCGAGCACCGAGTTGCAGCCGTGGGCGATGTTCGCGAACGGGCCGCCGTGGATCATGGCCGGCGTGTGCTCGATCGTCTGCACGAGGTTGGGCGCGAGCGCGTCCTTGAGGAGCGCGGCCATGGCGCCGTGGGCCTTGAGGTCGCGGGCGAGGATGGGCTTCTGGTCGCGCGTGTAGCCGACCACGATCTTGCCCAGGCGCTCCTTGAGGTCCTTGATGCTGGTGGACAGGCAGAAGATCGCCATCACCTCGGAGGCCACCACGATGTCGAAGCCGTCCTCGCGCGGGAAGCCGTTCGCGGGCCCGCCGAGCGCGACCACGATCTCGCGCAGCGCCCGGTCGTTCATGTCGACCACGCGCTTCCAGGTGATGCGGCGCTGGTCGAAGCCGAGCTCGTTGCCGTGGTTGATGTGGTTGTCGATCATCGCCGCGAGCAGGTTGTTCGCGAGCGCGATGGCGTTGAAGTCGCCGGTGAAGTGGAGGTTGATGTCCTCCATCGGCACCACCTGGGCGTAGCCGCCGCCCGCGGCACCCCCCTTCATCCCGAAGACCGGGCCGAGCGAGGGCTCGCGCAGGCAGATCATCGCCTTCTTGCCGACGTCGTTCAGCGCGTCGCCCAGGCCCACGGTGGTCGTGGTCTTGCCCTCGCCGGCGGGCGTCGGGCTGATGGCGGTGACGAGGATCAGCTTGCCGTTCGGCTTGCTCTTCAGCGTGTCGATATAGTTGAGCGAAATCTTGGCCTTGTAGCGCCCGTACTGCTCGATCGCTTCGTCCGGGATGCCGAGCTTCTTGGCGATCTCGGCGATCGGCTTCAACTTCGCCGCTTGGGCGATCTCGACGTTGCTGGGCACAGGCTTGGGTTTCGCCTCGGAGGCGACTGCGGTAACCATGGGGATCTCCTCGGAAAAGCGGTCGGCCCGGGGAGGACCCCCAGCGCCATGCCCGAAAGTATAGAAACTCGGAGAATGACGGGGCCTTGACTCGGGTCAAGCGCCGCCGGACGCCCCAATGCATCCCAACGAAGCCCTGATCCGCCGCTTCTACGACCGCCTCGCCGCCGGCGACGCGCAAGGGGCGGCCGCCTGCTACCACCCGGAAGTCTTCTATTCCGATCCCCTCCATCCGCGGCTGCGGGGGGCGGCCGCCGCGGAGCTCTGGCGCATGCGCCTCGATGCCGGGGATCCCATGGAAATCCGCCTGGACGAGGCGAGCGGCGACGAGGAGGGCGGCCTCGCGCGCTGGACGGCCCGCGCCGCGGTCCACGGGCGGATCGTGGTCACGCGGGGGCGCTCCCTGTTCGCCTTCCGGGACGGGCGCATCTGCCGCCACTACGACCACTTCTCGCTGTGGCGCTGGGCCGCGCAGGCGCTCGGCCCGGCGGGGGCGGCGCTCGGCTGGTTCGGCCCCTTCCGCTGGGCCGTGCGCCGGCGCGCGCATCGGGCGCTCGAGCGCTTCAGCGCGGCCGATGGATGATCGGCGTGCCGAAGAACTCGCGCAGCAGGAATTCCTCGAGGTACTCGTTGTCCTCGGCCCGCGCCGAAAGCGTCACCACCTTGCCGAGGCGGCGCGACTCCCACAGGAAATCGCCGGTGTAGTGGGTGCGGATGAGGGCGATCATGCTGCGCACGATCGCGCGGTCGATGTCCTCGCCCGGCTTCACGCGCACCTCGATCACCTCGCGCCAGCGCCGCTGCGTGTCCGGCCGCCAGCCGTTGAACGCGTACTCCGCCGTGTAGCTGCTCTTCTCGAGGATCTGGAAGATGCCGCCGGTGCGGTCGTCGCCTTTCAGCGTCTCGAGGTTGCGCGCGATCGCGGCGGCGCCGGTGTCCTCGACCGGGGCCGGCGTGGGCGTCCCCTCCCGCGACGCTTCGGCGGCGCGCCGGCGCTCGCGGCGCGCGTTGAGCATCGCCAGCATGTCG
>DATIVM010000066.1:0-13679 GCA_035465975.1 Usitatibacter sp. | reverse complement strand
CGCCCTACGTCGCCGGAACAAGCTACTACGTCGACGACTCGATCTCCGACACCGCCGGTACGACCCACTTCGACGACATCGTCTCGCGCCCCGCGCTCCTCACCGTGATCAACAAGGCGGGATTGGGCCCGCGGTCGCACTCGTGAAATGAGGCCCGGGCGCGAACGGGGAGCGGGCGGCGTCTTCATCTTCGTGATCCTGCTGCTCGCACTGGCGTTCCTGGTCGCGATGTTCACGCTCACGCGCACCTCCACCGCCGTCGACGAGCAGGCGCAGACGAAGAAGAGCCTCGCCGCGGCCGCGGCCGCGCTGGAGCAATACGCGGGCGCCTCGGGACGCCTTCCTTGCCCTGCGGATCCCACCAAGGACGACGGACTCGCATCCCCCGCGACCGCGAGCGTGAACTGCGACTTCCCGCAGGGCACGCTTCCCTGGGCCACCATCGGCATGCGGCGCGACGACGCGTACGACGCCTGGGGCTGGAAGATCTCGTACCGCGTCTACAGCAACGTCGCGGGCAGCATGACGCAGGCGAACGGCGCGAGCATGGTGGACTGCGATACGGTCCAGGCGCTTACCACCCGCGAGCCGGTCGACGCGACGACGAAGCTCTGTGCCACGACGCACAACACCGTCGACTCCGACTTCATCACGGGGAAGGGCCTCTCGGTCACCGATTTCGGGACGGTGTACGACGGCACGAAGGCGAGCGGCGGCGCGGCGTACGTGCTGATCAGCCATGGGCAGACCGGGCTCGGCGCCTACAGCGCGGCTGGCGTGCAGAAAAGCCTGCCGACCTCGACCGACGAGAAGAACAACACCAAGGACATCGGGCCTTTCGTCTTCGAGGCCGCGTCGGCGCCCGACGTGGCGTCGACCGCGCCCGGCCATTACGACGACATCCTCGTCTACCGCACGGTGGCGGACCTGGCGAAGAATGCGAACCTCGCGGCTCGCGACTGGCCCGATACGATCCTCGCGGGCGTGAGGTTCGATTCGACGACGGTGGGGAACGCCCTCGGGCACGCCCCGGGAACCGGCGACCTCGGCGTGACGAGCCTCGATTTTCCTTACGCGACCGTTTCCGCGTTCTACTCGGGGGGCACGGAAGATCTCACGTTCGTCACCGGGACCACAACGGGCATCGGCGCGGCCGGCGGGGGCGGCAGCGGGAACAACCTGAACAGCGCCACGGGAGAAGGCATCCGCATCGACCTCAAGCAGAAAGCGCAGCGCCTCGCCATCACGTTGGGCAACTTCGGTACCGGCTTCTTTTTCTTCTTTCCCTATGCGGAGCAGGCGCAGTTCGATTTCTACAACGACGGCTCGGCGACCCCCGTCTATACTCGGTCCGTGGCGGGCTGCAACCTGGACGGCGGGCTTGCGAGCTTCACCATCGATACCGGAGTCCAGTTCGATACCGTGAAGGTGACCTCGATTCCGGCCACGCTCTCGTTCGTTTCGTCGAGCTTCAACATCGCCGAGTTCGACACCTGCGGGCCGAGCGGAACGTGCACCACGACGCTCGACACGGGCGCCGCCCCGACAGGGAACCATTGCACGCCGTAGCGGAAGGCCGGAGGTTGCCCCCGGCGTGTGACCTGCTTCACACGGAGAAGGCGCCGGCCCGCGTATCCTCTTCGCCACGAGAACAATGCGAAGCGCGCATCGCTTTGCGAAGAAGATGACGTCCCCGCCGTCCCCCGCCGTGCACGCATCTCCGATGACGATCATCGTCCGGGTCGCCATCATCGCGGTCACGATCGCCCTGTTCGTCCACTCGTCGCTCCATGCGATGCTCGGCCATCGCGACATCGCGGTGCTCTCCGCGCTCGCCACTCCGCTCGGCATCTCGTCGTGGGGATTCGCGCGGGCCGGCCACCACGAGGCGGCGATCATGCTGCTCTCGGGCGTGCTCCTCACCGTCGTGACGCTCGTGCTCATGCTCAATCCGCTCGGCGTGCACGACGTGGCGATCACGGCGTACGGCGGGATCGTGCTGGTCGCCGCGCTCCTCCTCTCGAGGCCGAACTTCCTCGTGATCACCGGCCTCACCATGATTGCGGCGGCCGCCGTCTTCGCGCTCGAGATGACCGGCCACACGAGAAGCGTCGTGAAGCTCGCCTCGGAATGGCCGCAGCTCGCCACCTTCTTCCTGGTGACGATCGTCTTCGCGACCATCGGGCGCGTCGCCTCGGAAACCCTCTTCGGCAGCCTCGGGATCCTGCGGCTCGCCGCGGTCGGCGATCCGGTCACCGGGCTCGCGAACCGCGACGGCTTCATCGCGAAGGCGACGGCGCTCCTTCGGGCGGCGCGCGCGGACAACCGGCCCTGCGCGCTGGTCCTCGCGGACCTGGACGGTTTCCGCCGCATCAAGGTGGTCGTCGGCTACGCCGCCGCCGATCGCGTCGTCGCGGAGGCGGCGCGGCGGCTCGCGGCGATCGCGGGCGGGCATCTCGTCGGGCGCATCGCCGACGACGAGTTCGCGCTCCTCGCGCGCGGCGTCGAGGGCGATGCGGCCGTGGGGCTCGCGCGCGAGGTCCGGCAGGCCCTAGAATTCGATTTCTCCGGCGTGGCGGTGCGCTGCGCGGTCGGCTTCGCGCGGTTCCCGCGCGACGGCGACGACGTCGACGCGCTGCTGCTCGCCGCGGAAGGGTCGCTCCTCAGCGCGAAGTCCGCCGTCGGCGGCGAGCGCCTGGCGGGTCCCGCCGACCGGATCTAGGACTCCTTGCCGCTTCACCAACGTTATCCGCGCCTGCTGGGCGCGGCGCTCTGCGCCATCGCCGCCGTCGCCTTCTCGGGGAAGGCGGTGATCATCAAGCTCGCCTACCGCCACGGCGTGGACGCGCTCACGCTCCTCGCGCTGCGCATGCTCTTCAGCGCGCCGCTCTTCGCCGCCCTCGCCTGGTGGTCGGGACGGCGCAGCGGCGCCGCGCCGATCCCCCGCGCGGACCTGTGGGCCATCGCCGGTCTCGGGGTCGTGGGCTACTACCTCTCGAGCTATTTCGATTTCCTCGGCCTGCAGTACATCACCGCGGCGCTCGAGCGCCTGGTGCTCTTCCTCTATCCCACGTTCGTGCTGCTGCTCTCGGCGCTCCTCTTCGGCCGGCGCATCACGCGGCGCGACGTGCTCGCGGTCGCGATCTCCTACCTCGGCATCGCGATCGTGTTCCTCAACGATTTCCGCACCCAGCCGGGGAACGTCGTCGCGGGCTCGCTCTGGGTCCTCGCCTCGGCGCTCCTCTACGCGACCTACCTCCTCGGAAGCGGCCGGCTGGTGGGACGCGTGGGCAGCATCCGCTTCGCGTGCTACGCCGGCGTCGTCTCGTGCGTCGCGGTGGTCGCGCATTTCCTCGCAATGCGCGACTGGCATGTGATCGCCGCGCAGCCGACGCCGGTCTACGGCCTCTCGATCCTCATGGCCGCGGTCTCGACCGTGCTGCCGATCGTGCTCACCTCGGAGGGCATCCGGCGCATCGGCGCGAGCAGCGCGGCGATCGTGGGCTCGGTGGGGCCGGTCGCGACGATCTTCCTCGGCTTCGCGTTCCTCGGGGAGCCGATCACCGCCGTGCAGGTCGCCGGCGCCGCGCTGGTCCTCGCCGGCGTGCTCATCGTTTCGCTCCAGGTCCGCAGGTCCGGCGATTGACGCGGCGCAAGTCGGCCGCGGACGCTCGCGTATAATTTCGCGGTTGCGTTCGTCTCGCACCAATCCAGGAGCCCCTCGAAAATGAAGAAGCCCATGCGCGTCGCCGTGACCGGTGCCGCCGGCCAGATCGGCTACAGCCTGTTGTTCCGCATCGCGAGCGGCGAGATGCTCGGCAAGGACCAGCCGGTGATCCTGCAGCTGCTCGAGATTCCCGACGAGAAGGCGCAGAAGGCGCTGAAGGGCGTGATGATGGAGCTCGACGACTGCGCCTTCCCGCTGCTGCAGTCGATGGTTCCCGCCGCCGATCCCAAGGTCGCGTTCCGCGACGCCGACATCGCGCTCCTCGTGGGCGCGCGCCCGCGCGGGCCCGGCATGGAGCGCAAGGACCTGCTGGAGGCCAACGGCGCGATCTTCGTGCCGCAGGGCAAGGCCCTGGACGAGGTGGCCTCGCGCGACGTGAAGGTGCTGGTGGTGGGCAACCCCGCCAACACCAACGCGCTCATCGCGATGAAGAACGCGCCGTCGCTCAAGCCGCAGCAGTTCAGCGGGATGATGCGGCTCGACCACAACCGCGCGCTCACCCAGGTCGCGCAGAAGACCGGCAAGCCCGTGACCTCCGTGAAGCACATGACCATCTGGGGCAACCACTCGGCCACACAGTATCCGGACGCCTTCAACGCGCTCGTCGACGGGCAGCCGGCCGCCAAGGCGATCGGCGACGACGCGTGGATCCAGAGCACCTTCATCCCGACCGTGCAGAAGCGCGGCGCGGCGATCATCGAGGCGCGCGGCCTTTCCTCGGCCGCCTCCGCCGCGAACGCCGCCATCGACCATGTCCGCGACTGGGTGTACGGCACGCCCTCCGACGACTGGGTCTCCATGGGAATCCCTTCGGACGGCAGCTACGGGATCCCGGAAGGCATCATGTTCGGATACCCGGTGAAGTGTTCCGGTGGCCGGTACGAGATCGTGAAGGGCTTGCAGCACAACGACTTCGCCAAGGGCAAGATCGCCGGCACGCACAAGGAGTTGCTCGAGGAGCGTTCGGCGATCGAGCACCTGCTGAAATAGTCCGGCCGCAACGGCTGTTTGCAGGGCAGGGCCGGCGCGCGTCGCGGCGGGTCAACGGGGCCCTCCGCGGGGCGTTAAACCGGGTCTGATCCTCACGAGGAGGGTGCGCCATGAAAATCCTGCTTGCGCTCAGCGCTTCCGCGCTCGCCATTTCCGCCTGCGCTACCACCGACGACTCCCGGCAATACGCCGAGAACGACTGCAAGGTCGCTCCGGTGGTGACCACCGGCCCGGGAGCGAGCTCGCGCGTGAGCCACCTGGACCAGAGGTACGCGGAGATGCAGCTCGCCACATCGGACTTCCGGCTGCGCGAGCTGCAGCGCAATCCCGGCTATCCGATGAACAACCTCGAGCAGAGCCTCGAGGGCTGCGCTAGAAAGTAGTCTCTTCGGCGAGGCTCTCGGTGATCGCCGGCTCCACGTGGGCCGGCAGCTCGCGCAGCCCCCCGATCGGTGAGAGCCACGCGACGAGCGGTGCGAGGAGCACGGCGCACCCGCCCACCACCGCCATCGCCGTGCGCAATCCGAGGTGGTCGGCGATCCATCCGCCCGCGACGCCGCCGATGGGCGCAAGGGTGATCGTGAGCGCGATCATGGTCGCGGTGACCCGTCCCAGCAGCGCATCCGGCGTCGCGAGCTGCCGCAGCGACAGGTAGTTGATGAAGAAGACCATCGCGGCGAGGTCGAGCAGGAAAAGCCCGCCCGCGAAGAGCGTCGAGGCGAGCCAGAGCGGGCCCGTGGCGCTCGCCACCACCAGCCACGCCACACCCGTCCCCGCGAGCCCTCCGAGCATCGTCGGGCCCATGCCGTAGCGCCGGTTCAGGCGCTCGGTGACGTGCGCGGCGACGAGCGATCCCACGCCCGCGGCCATGAAGAGCAACCCCACGCGGCCGGCGGAAAATCCGAGGGCGCGCGCCCCGAAGAGCACCACGATCGCGACGAAGGCGTGGCGCAGCACCTGCCACACGGACACCGACCAGACGAGCGCACGCAGCGTGCGATTGCGCCACACGGCGTCCAGCCCCTCGCGGATCTCGCGCGCCATGGAGCGCGCGCGCGCCTTCGGCGCGTCGCTCCGGCGCGGCGGGATGCCCCGCAGCATCCACGCCGAGACGAAGAACGAGGTCGCGTCGAGCAGGATCGCGAAGGGCGCCGTGAGCCACTGGATCAGCACGCCGGCGATGCCGGGCCCGAGGAGCTGCGCGGCGGAATCGGCCACGCCGATCTTCGCGTTCGCCTCGACGAGGTTCGAGCGGCCCACGCGCTCGGTCATGAACACCTGGTAGGCCGGCCAGCCGATCACGCTCGCGAGCCCGATGAGGAAGTTCACCGCGTAGAGCAGCGGCATCGTGAGGCCGTCGAACCACGCGCACACCGGGATCGCGAGAAGCGCGAGCCCGCGGCCCACGTCCATCGCGACGATCACCGGGAGCTTGCGCGCCCGGTCCACCAGCACGCCCGCGAAGAGCCCGAAGATCGGGTAGGGGAGCGCCCCCATGGCCGTGAGCACGCCAACCTGGAAGGGCGTCGCGTGCAACAGCAGCGCGGCGGTGAGCGGCAGCGCGAGGAACGTGACCTGGCCGCCGAAGTGGGTGATCGTGAGCGATCCCCACAGCTTGACGAAGTCCGGGTTGCGCCAGATTCCCGTGAGCCAGCGGGCGGGATCGAGGCGGGATGCGAAGGGCAGGCGACGCGAGCGCAAGCGGCGAATTATAGGGCAAACGCCCGGTCGCGGCCTTTGCTACACTGCCCGCACCCAGCCACCGACGTTCGTCCGGGACCCCCATGTTCGGCCGCCTGCTTCCCAAGGAAGGTCGCTTCTTCGACCTCTTCAACGCCCATGCCGCGCAGATCGTTCGCGCCGCCCACGAGCTCGCCGCGCTCATGCAGAACTACGGCTCGCGCGAGGAGCGCGAGCAGCACATGCGCGTGATCGACGACGCCGAGCACGCCGCCGACCGGATCACGGCGGAGACCATCCGGCTGCTCCACAAGACGTTCATCACGCCGCTCGACCGCGACCACATCCACGGCCTCGTGAACGCGATGGACGACATCTGCGACCTCATCCAGGACTCGACGCAGGTGATGAGCCTCTACGACCTGAGGGCGATCACGCCGGAAACGGCCCGGCTCGCCGACATCGCCGTGAAATGCTGCGAGCGGGTGAAGGACGTGGTGGAGCTGGTCGGCAAGCAGGACGGCAACTTCGAGGCGATCCTGCGCACCTGCGAGGAGATCGACCGCCTCGAGAGCGACGCCGACCGCGTCATGCGCTCGGGCATGTCCAAGCTCTTCCGCGAGGAGCAGGACACGCGCGAGATCATCAAGATGAAGGAGGTCTACCAGCTGCTCGAGGCCGTGACCGACCGTTGCCTCGACGTGGCGAACCTCGCCGAAGGCATCTCGCTCGAGAACAGCTGAGCGCGGAGAGCCGACGCCCATGCACGGACTGGAGATCGGCTTCGGGACGCTGGTGTTCCTGGTTGCCCTCGCGCTCGCGTTCGACTTCCTGAACGGCCTGCACGACGCCGCCAACTCCATCGCGACGGTCGTCTCGACCGGCGTGCTGCGGCCCGGGCAGGCGGTGGCGATGGCGGCGGTATTCAACTTCGTCGCGCTCTTCATATTCCACCTCAAGGTCGCGACCACCGTCGGGAAGGGCATCGTCGACACGCAGATCGTGGACCAGTACGTGGTCTTCGGCGCGCTGCTCGGCGCGAGCGCCTGGAACGTCATCACGTGGTGGGCGGGACTGCCTTCGTCGTCGTCGCACGCGCTCATCGGCGGCCTCATCGGGGCGGGCGTCGCGAAGGCCGGCTTCCCGTCGCTGGTCATGAGCGGCATCGCGAAGACCGTGCTCTTCATCTTCCTCTCGCCGCTCCTGGGCTTCGTGCTCGGCGCCCTCATGCTGGTCCTGGTGTCATGGGTCTTCCGCCGCTCGCCGCCCGCGCGCGTGGACCGCTGGTTCCGGCGCCTGCAGCTGCTGTCGGCCTCGCTCTACAGCCTCGGGCACGGCGGCAACGACGCGCAGAAGACGATCGGGATCATCTGGGTGCTGCTCATCGCGGCCAAGGTGCCGGGCGCGCGCGAGCACGTCCCGCCGTGGGTGGTGATCGCGTGCTACACCACCATGGGACTCGGTACCTTCATCGGCGGCTGGCGCATCGTGAAGACGATGGGCCAGCGCATCACGAAGCTCAAGCCCGTGGGCGGCTTCTGCGCGGAAACCGGCGGCGCGATCACGCTCTTCCTCGCCACGGCCCTCGGGATTCCCGTTTCCACGACCCACACCATCACCGGCGCCATCGTCGGCGTGGGCTCCACGCGGAAGGTCTCCGCCGTGCGCTGGGGCGTCGCCGGCAACATCGTGTGGGCCTGGATCTTCACGATCCCCGCCTCGGCCTTCATGGCGGCGATCGCGTGGTGGGCCGCAACCCAGGTGATGTGAGAAAGGGGTCAGATTACTTTTTCCGCCTAGCGGAAAAAGTAATCTGACCCCTTTTTCGGTTACCCTTTTTTCGGTTCAGCGGTAGGTGATCGTCAGGTCGCCCACGCCGTCGACGTGGCCCTCGAGCTTGTCGCCGGGCTTCACGGGCCCGACGCCCGCGGGTGTGCCGGTGAAGATGAGGTCGCCCGGCTGCAGCGTGATCATGCCGGAGAGGTAGGCGATCTGCTCCTGCACGTTCCAGATCTGCTGCGAGAGATCGCCCTGCTGCTTCACCTGGCCGTTCACCCTGAGCCAGATCGCGCCCTTGGCGGGATGGCCGATGGCGGAGGCGGGCTTGAGCGCGGTGCAGGGAGCGGACTCGTCGAACGCCTTGCCCATCTCCCAGGGCCGCCCCATCTTCTTCGCCTCGCCCTGCACGTCGCGGCGCGTCATGTCGAGCCCGACGCCGTAGCCCCACACGTGGTCGAGCGCCTTCTCCACCGGGATGTCCTTGCCGCCCCTGGCGATCGCCACCACCATCTCGATCTCGTGGTGGACGTCCTTGGTCTTCACCGGATAGGCGAGGCTCGCCCCGTTCTGCACGATGGAGTTCGCCGGCTTCATGAAGAAGAACGGCGGCTCGCGATCGGGATCGTGGCCCATCTCGCGCGCGTGCTCCGCGTAGTTGCGGCCGACGCAGTAGATGCGGCCCACGGGAAAGCGCGCGTCGCTCCCCGCGACGGGCAGCGAGGGCACGGGCCCGATGTCGATCACGTACTTCACGTTCCGCACGTCGTCCGGCATTTCCATCCTCCAGGAGGGGTGGCGCAAACCGGAAAGTATGCCACCGCCTAGGTGCCGTAGCGAACCGGCGAGGCGAACTCGCGCAGCGCGGCGAGCGCGCTGTAGCAGGCGATCATGGCGGTCTTCGGGTTGTCGGGCGAGGGAACGCTCTCGAACTTGAGGTCCACGGTCCCGGTCACTCCCTTGATGTGGATATAGTGCGTGTTGAATTCCAGTGAAGGATCGGCGACCACCTTGAGGCGCGTGCGGTCGAAGCCGGCGCCGGCGAGCGAGAGCACCGCCGCGATGTTCACGTTCGCCGGGAAGTGCGGCACGCCCTCGCGCGCCGTGCCCTCGAAGAGCGTGGTCGCCTTCTCGAGCCGGTCGAGGTCGATGCCGAGCCGCTCCACGTAGGGGATGTCCTTCCAGGCGCGCGGCGGCTTGGTCACCGCGATGCTCACCTCCTCGATGCCCGCCGCGCACATGGCCTTCAGCGCATCGAGCCCGCCGATGCCGCCCGAGGGCACGTAGAGGAGCGCGCGATGGCGCGCGGCGGCCGATTCCAGGCGCGCGCGCAGGGCGTCGTCGCAGAGCGCACCGCCGGAGAGCACGATCATCGCGATGCCGTGCTGCAGGAACGCCTCCGCGTGCTCGCGCACGGCGCCGTGGGAGGCGGCCTCGACCACCACGTCGGGACGCGCGGCGATGAGCGCCTCGCGCCCCACGGAGTAGGGCACGGCGAACTCGCGCGCGAGCGGCGCGCCGCGCGAAGCGGGGCTGCGGCCGGCGATCCCGACCACCCGGGCATCGCCCATGCGGCCATCGCGGATGTGCTCGAGGAAGAGGCGGGCGATCACGCCCCCGCCGAGGAGGCCTACGCGCATCGAGATTCCACGGAGAGGAAAGTCCCGCGATTTTGCCATGCGGATTGTCGGCCCGTGGAACGTGGCTTACCATGCCGACTCGGCCCGATCTGAGGAGAGTCCCATGAATCGCTTCGCCGCTTTCATCCTGGCCTCGCTCGCTCTCGTCTCCGGATCCGTCCTCGCCGCCTACCCCGAGCGCCCCATCAAGCTCATCGTCCCCTGGGGCGCGGGCGGCGACACCGACGTGATCTACCGCGCGTTCCAGCCGTTCTTCCAGAAGCATCTCGGCGGCACCATCGTGATCGCCAACATCGGCGGCGCCTCGGGCACCAAGGGCGCCAAGGAAGCGAAGGGCTCGCCGGCCGACGGCTATACCATCTTCGCGGTCCACGATTCCATCCATTCGACGTACTGGACCGGGGTCGCGGACGTGGCCTATACCGACTTCGAGCCGATCTGCCTCGTCTCCTCGACGCCCTCGATCCTCACCGCCTCGCCCAAGGCGCCGTGGAAGGACGTGAAGGCGCTGGTCGCCGACGCGAAGAAGCGCCCGGGCCAGATCACGGTCGCGGCGACGCTCGGCTCCACCAGCCACTTCTTCCCGGCGCTGGTCGAGAAGGCCGCGGGCATCAAGTTCAAGTACGTCCCGTACGAGGGCACCGCGGACCGCATGAACGCGCTCCTCGGCAGCCACGTGGACCTCGGCGAGTCGAACCTCACGCAGAAGGGCAAGGCCGACGCCGGCAACATCCGCTTCCTCGCCATCGCGACCGAGAAGCGCGCCGAGGAGATCCCGAACGTGCCGACGCTGAAGGAGGAGGGCGTCGACGTCGAGTACGCGGTGAACCGCGGCCTCCTCGCGCCGAAGGGCACGCCCGCCCCGGTGCTCGAGAAGCTGCGCTCGGCGTGCGTCGCCGCCGCGCATGAACCGGGCTTCGCCGACGCGATGAAGAAGCAGGGCACGCTCGTGCACTCCCTCAACGCCCAGCAGTACGCGGATTTCCTCAAGAACAACGACAAGGTCAACCACGACCTCGCGCAGGAGCTCGGGCTCCTGAAGCGCTGACCCGGGAGCCGCCGCGACCATGGGCCGCGACGGGATCACCGGGTTGGTGATGCTCGCGGGGAGCGCCTTCCTCTACTGGGCGACGCTCCCCATCCAGTCCAACCCGCTGGTCCCGGTAAGCCCGGCGTTCTATCCGCGGCTCGTGGTCGGCACCACCGCGCTCCTGAGCGCCATCCTGCTCGCGAAGGACATCGTCGCGCATCGCAAGGGGGGCGCGGCGCGCACCGCCGCGCCCGCGCAGTACGGGATGGTGGCGATCATGTTCGCGATCTTCGCCGCGTACGTCCTCGCGCTTCCGGGGTTCGGCTTCCGCATCGCCACCTTCGCGTTCGTGGTGGCGATGCAGCTCGCGCTCGAGCCGGCGAGGACGCCGCGTCGCTGGTTCGTGGTGCTCATCGTCGCGCTCGCCGCCACACTCGTCACGTACTACACCTTCGAGCAGTACCTGCAGGTGCTGCTGCCGCGCGGGCGCTGGACGGAATTCTGAAATGATCGAGCTCCTCGGCGCCGCGATCGCGAACCTCGTCCAGGTGAAGTACCTGGTGCCGCTCTTCCTCGGCACGCTCGCCGGCGTGATCGGCGGGGCGCTTCCGGGCGTGACGATCACGATGACGATCATCGTGGCGCTGCCCTTCACCTTCGGGCTCGATCCCCTGCAGGGCCTCGCCGCGATGGCCGGGCTCTACGTGGGCGGCTCGGCGGGGGGGCTCGTGACGGCGGTGCTGCTCGGCATCCCCGGCACGCCCTCGGCGATCGCGACCACCTTCGACGGCCACCCGATGGCGAAGAACGGCGAGCCGGGACGCGCGATCTGGCTCGGCATCTGGGCCTCTTTCTTCGGCGGCCTCCTCGGCGGCGTGTTCCTGATCTACACCACGAAGCCCCTCGCGGAATTCGCGCTCGCGTTCGGGCCCTGGGAGTACTTCTCGCTCTTCGTCCTGGCGCTCTCGATGGTGGCGGGCCTCGTGGAGGCCTCGCTCCTCAAGGGGCTCCTCTCGGGGCTCCTCGGGCTGGTCGTCACGGTGCTCGGCAACGACCCCATGCTCGGCGCGCCCCGACTCACCTTCGGCATCGAGTTCCTCGAGGGAGGGATCCCGTTCCTGCCGGTGCTGATCGGCGTCTTCGCCTTCGCGCAGATCATGTCGGACGTCGAGAAGCACGGTCGCGAGAGCGCGGCGGCCAAGGCGATCGACGCGGCGGCGAAGCTCACCGTCTCGCAGCTCAAGGTGCTCAAGGACATCCTCGGCCGGCCCTTCCTGCTGCTCTGGTCCGCGATCGTCGGCGTCTGGATCGGGGTGCTGCCCGCGATCGGCGGGAGCGCCGCGAACATCATGTCGTACGACCAGGCGAAGAAGTTCTCCAAGCGCCCGGAGAAGTTCGGCACCGGCATTCCCGAGGGCATCATCGCGTCGGAGGCGGCCAACAACGCGAACGTCGGCGGCTCGCTCGTCACGATCATGGCGTTCGGCATCCCGGGCGACGCGGTGACGGCGGTGATGCTGGGCGCGCTCACCGTCCACGGCATCCAGTCCGGGCCGCTCTTCATCTCGCAGCACCCGGACCTCGCCTACGGGATCTTCGCCGCCTACATCCTCGCGCACCCGATCATGGTGCTGATCCTGGGCGTGGGCGCGCGCTGGGCGCTGCGGATCGTGACGATCCCGAAGTCGGTCCTCTTCCCGATCGTCCTGGTGCTGTGCGTGATCGGCGCCTTCGCCATCGACAACTCGATGTCCACCGTCTACGTGCTGCTCGTCTTCGGGGTGGTGGGCTACCTGATGGTGAAGGCGGGCCTGCCGCTCGCGCCCTTCATCCTCGGCGTGATCCTCGGCGACCAGATCGAGATCAACCTGGTGCGCTCGATCATGACCGACCCGAACCCGTGGCTCTTCGTGACGCGGCCGATCTCGGGCGGGCTCCTCCTCGCCGCGGTCGCCTCGGTGGCGTTCTCGCTCTGGCAGCACCGCAGGACGCAGCGCAAGCTCGCCGCCGCCCAGGCGGCGGGCGAGGAAGAGGACCTCGCGGACTTCTGAGACGCGCTAGCGGCCGAGCACCTTCGCGCGCCGCTCGAGGCTCTCCTTCGGCCACAACTCGCTCGACTTGTAGTACTCGGGCACCGCCGGCATTCCGGGCGGGAGCACGACCCACGGCTGCTTGGTCGACGTGAAGATGTGGATGTCGGGCGGGAACGCGTCCGGGTTGTCGAGCGTGCCCACGCGGATGAAGCGGATCGCGTCGCCCGCGCCCGCGTAGTTGCTCCAGAGGGCGATCCGGCACTTCGGGCAGCGCGCGATCCTCTGGCCCTTGCCGCTCGCCGACGGCGTGTCCACGATCTCCGGCTCGCCGTGCAGCAGCTCGACGCGGTCCGCCTCGATCAGCGCGTTCAGGGCGAAGGAAGCGCCCGTCTCGCGCTGGCACCAGCGGCAGTGGCAGCAGTGCACGAACATCGGCCGCGAGGTGAGCCGGTAGCGCACCTCGCGGCAGTCGCAGCCGCCCTCGAACGATTCGGCGTCCGCCATGGCGCCGCCTACGCGGTGACCGCCGAGGCGGGGCTCTTCGCCACGAGATCGCGCAGCACGTAGCTGAGGATGCCTCCGTGCAGGTAGTAGTCGACCTCGACCGGCGTGTCGATGCGCAGCAGCAGCGTCGCCTCCTTCTTCGTGCCGTCCTTGCGGTGGATGGTGAGCTTCACGTCCATCTGCGGGTGGATGCCGTTCTCCAGGCCGGTGATGTCGAAGGTCTCGTCGCCCTTGATGCCCAGGCTCTCGGCCGAGTCCGCGCCCTTGAACTGCAGCGGCAGCACCCCCATCCCCACCAG
>DATIVM010000065.1:0-2155 GCA_035465975.1 Usitatibacter sp. | reverse complement strand
CTGGTGTTCAGCACCTCGACGCTCGTCGCCTGCAGCACGCCCGCGCTCGGCGTCGGGCCGTTCACCACCACGGCCTGGCCGTTGGCGAGGCCGCCGGGCGGGACGTTCTTGAAGGTCGCGATGCTGTCGTCGACCGTGAGGCTGCCGAGCGTGAACGTGGCGCCGGCGAGGTTCGCGACCGTGCCCTGCAGCTGCACCGTCGGCACGCCGGTCTTGCGCTCCACGCGCGAGGCGAGCACGCCCGAGGGCGAGCGGAAGCCGCTCACCTCGACGTAGTCGCCGGGCTGCAGATCCTGGGGACCCAGCGCGTTCGCGAAGATCGTGCTCGCGTTGGTGTAGACCGTCTGCCCGAGGATATCGAAGCTCGCGCCGTCGGCCGTCGCGACCGGGGCGCTGTCGATCATTCCCAGCGCGTCGGCGTGGTAGTCGACCGTGATCGCGGTTCCCGTCTTGCCGCTTCCGTCCAGCGTGCCGTCCACGGTGAGGACCATGCCGAGCCGCAGGTCGCTCTCGGGCCGGTCGGGCACGCCGTTGATCGTGATCGCGGCCTTGTCGGTGAAGAACTCGATGCCGTTCACGAAGATGCTGCCGAAGGCGCTGATGTTGCCTTTCGCGATGTAGCCGGTGCCCGTGGCGCCGCCGCCGCCGATCGCGATGCCGGTCGCGCCGAGAAGGATCCCGGCGATGCCCGCCGCCGCGAGGCGCAGGAGGTGGTGGACGGAGCGTTTCATCGTTTCCCCTTTGGGTTCGGTCGCCGCTTCGCGGCACTGCGCGCCTCGCGCCCGCTCGGCTTTTTCTCCTCCGGCGATCGCGTGCCGGATGCGTCGGGCTTGTGCTGGTCCGTGAACACTTCCTCGTGGTAATAAATTCCAACCATCGCGCGAAACCTGCCCGAGCCATCCACCTTTGCGTTCGCGTCGCGATCGTGCATGCCCATGTCGTGCACGAGCGCGTCGATCGCCGCCTCGCCGCGCTTGCGCGCGACGGCGCGCACCGACTCGAGATGCTCGGCGGGGATGTTGTCGTAGAAGACCTTGCGCTGGAAAAGCGTCTCCGAAGGCCTGGCTCGCAGGTTGTGGCCAATGGTCGCGATCAGGTCCGCGACGTCGTCGCCGAGGTAGACGAGCTTGCGGCGCTCGCCCTGCGGCGGAAGGTAATGGCGCTGGAGGAGCTCGGCCTCCCCGTTCTCGCGCAGGCGGATCGCGCCGACCCGCAGCAGCTCGTCCACGACGGCGCGCACCGGCATGTCGCCGCTGTGGCGGCGCACCAGCTCGGAGAGGCTCCTGCGCCCCTCGAGCGGCAGCGGGGCGACGCCGCTCGACGTGCCTTCCATCGGGTATTCGCGCACCCACGCGCTCACCACGCGCGCGGCGCGGTTGTACGAGAGCGCGGAAGCCTCGTCCTCGGGCTTCTCCACCTTCCTGATGCGCGCCACGTCCTTGCGCGTGAGGCCGGTGAGGACCGAGACGCGCGAGTCGGTCTGCTTGCGCCCGGGAAGCGCGAAGTCCTTCTCCGCCACCTCCACGTACACCCAGCGCGCGATCTCCGCGAACGTGGCGAAGGGCACGCCGTGGTGGAGCAGGATGCGCACGAGCGGGCGAAGCAGCCGCATCACGGCGGCGTGCAGGGCGCTGCGGGCATCCTTGTCGCCGGCGGGTGACATTTGGGACTATCTTCCCAAAAAAGGGAGGGGCCGTCAAAGGCTCCTTCCCGTGCGGGTCACTTGCCGAGGGTCGCGGTACGGGTGATGGGTTGCCCGCGCAGGCCCCGCTCCATCCGGCGAACAGCGCGCCGGAGTGGATCGCACACTTAGGATATTTCTCCCAAAGCCATATTTCGGTTGCATGCCGGAATGAAGTGCGAAGTGCGAAATCCGTGAAACGGCTACCCTTGTGCGCCTCGCCATCCCGGAGAAGAAGATGAAGAAGAGCCTCGTCGCGCTCGCCCTCGCCGCCCTCGCCGCCGCCTGCGCCGCCCTTCCCGGGCGGGGCGGCGCGCCGGTGACCGCCATCGTGGGCGCCACCGTGGTCGATCCCGCGGCCGACGCCCCGCACGCGGCCTCGCGCGATTCGACCGTGCTCCTCGAGGGCCGCACCATCCGCGCCGTCGGCCCGTCGGCCTCGACGCCCGTTCCCCCCGGCGCGAAGGTGATCGA
>DATIVM010000064.1:0-8156 GCA_035465975.1 Usitatibacter sp. | reverse complement strand
AGATCGAGTCGGCGCTGGTCGCGAACACGAAGCTCGTCGCGGAGGCCGCGGTCGTGGGGCGGCCCGACGACCTCACCGGCGAAGCCGTGGTCGCCTTCGTGGTGCTGAAGGGCCATCGCCCCACGGGCGACGAGGCGCAGCGCATCGCGAAGGAGCTGCGCGACTGGGTCGGCAAGGAGATCGGGGCCATCGCCAAGCCCAAGGACATCCGCTTCGGCGACAACCTGCCCAAGACGCGCTCCGGCAAGATCATGCGCCGGCTGCTGCGCTCGATCGCCAAGGGAGAGGCGATCACGCAGGACGTCTCCACGCTCGAGAATCCCGCGATCCTGGAGCAGCTCAAGCAGACGCTCTGAGGAGCCGGAGGCGGCCATGGCCCGCTCGACCCGCAGCAAGCAGCGGCTGCTCGCGCTGTTCCTGCTGGGCTGCCTCATGTTCAACTACCCGCTCGTCGCCCTCTTCAACGTGAGGGCGACGGTGGCGGGGATCCCGGTGCTCTACGCGTACCTCTTCGCGGCGTGGGGATTGCTGATTGCGCTGGTGGCGCTGCTGATGGAACGGGCGGACTGAAGGGCCGGCATGCTGCAAGGCTGGATCATCGTCGCCGCCTCGTTCGCCTACATCGGGCTGCTCTTCGCGATCGCGTGGTACGGCGACAAGCGCGCCGAGCAGGGCCGCTCGGTCATCGCCAACCCCTGGATCTACAGCCTGTCGCTCGCCGTGTATGCGACCGCCTGGACGTTCTACGGCAGCGTGGGGCGCGCCGCGAGCGACGGCGTGGGCTTCCTGCCGATCTACCTGGGCCCCACGCTCATGCTCGTGCTGTGGTGGTTCGTGGTGCGCAAGATGATCCGCATCGCCAAGGCGAACCGCATCACCTCGCTCGCGGACTTCGTCGCGTCGCGCTACGGCAAGAGCGCGTTGCTCGGCGGGCTGGTCACCGTGGTCGCGGTCGTCGGGATCGTTCCGTACATCTCGCTGCAGCTCAAGGCGATCTCGGGAAGCTTCAACCTGCTGATGCAGTACCCGCGGACGGTGGTGCCGGCGCGCGCGGGCGCGGAGACCTTCCTGCAGGACACGGCGTTCTACGTGGCGCTCATCCTCGCGCTCTTCACGATCGCGTTCGGCACGCGCAAGCTCGACGCGGCCGAGCGCCACGAGGGCATGGTCGCGGCGGTCGCGTTCGAATCGATCGTGAAGCTGGTCGCCTTCCTCGCGGTCGGGATCTACGTGACCTACGGCATGTTCGACGGCTTCGCCGACGTGTTCGCGCGCGCGGCCGCGCGCCCCGAGCTGCGCGACCTGATGACCCCATTCACGAACGCCGCGCGCCATGCCGACTGGAGCTGGATGACGCTGCTCTCGATGCTCGCGATCGTCTGCCTGCCGCGGCAGTTCCAGGTGGCGGTGATCGAGAACGTGGACGAGAAGCACCTCGCGCGCGCCGTGTGGCTCTTCCCGCTCTACATGCTGCTCATCAACCTGTTCGTGCTGCCGATCGCCTTCGGCGGCCTGCTGCACTTCGCGGGCACGCGCGTCGACGCGGACACCTTCGTGCTGACGCTGCCCATGTCGCAGCATCGCGAGGGGCTCGCGCTCCTCGTCTTCCTCGGGGGCCTGTCGGCCGCGACCGGCATGGTGATCGTGGAGACCATCGCGCTCTCCACCATGGTGTGCAACGACCTGGTGATGCCGGTGCTCCTGCGCCTCACGCATTACAACTTCCGCGAGCGCAAGGACTTCCCGGCGCTGCTCCTCGACATCCGCCGCGGCGCGATCGTCACGATCCTCATGCTCGGCTACCTCTACTTCGTGGTGGCGGGCGACGCGTACGCGCTGGTGTCGACGGGCCTCATCTCGTTCGCGGCCGCCGCGCAGTTCGGGCCGGTCCTGCTCGGCGGGCTCTACTGGAAGGGCGCGACGCGCGCCGGGGCGCTCGCCGGCCTCTCCGGGGGCTTCGCGGTGTGGGCCTACACGGCGCTCCTCCCGGCGGTGGCGAAGTCGGGCTGGGCCGCGACGGACCTCCTCGCCAACGGTCCGCGCGGGATCGAGTGGCTCAAGCCCACGCAGCTCTTCGGGCTTCACATCAGCGACCCGACGAGCCACGCCATGCTCTGGAGCATGATCGTGAACGTGGGCCTTTACGTCGGGGTCTCGGTCTTCAGCCGCGCCGGGACGATCGAGGCGGCGCAAGCCGCCCATTTCGTGGACGCCTACACGGAGACGGCGGAGCCGGGTCCCGCGTGGCACGGCGCGAAGTCGGTGGAGGCGCTGCAGGCGGTGGTCGCGCGCTTCCTCGGCGCCGGGCGCTCGGCCGAGCTCTTCGCGGCGTACGCGAAGAGCCGTGGCCACGCCGATGCCGCGGCGCTCGCCGCCGACGCGGACCTGGTGCGCTTCGCCGAGCTGCAGCTCGCCGGCACGATCGGCGCCGCCTCGGCGCGCACCATGGTCGCCACCGCGCGAGATGCGGATGCTCTACGCCATCGAGCAGGCGACGAGGCCTCGCAGGTGATCGCCTACAGCCACCAGCTCGAGGAGAAGCAGCGCGAGCTGGAGGCTGCCACCGCGGGCCTGCGCGCCGCGAACGAGCGCCTGCAGGAGCTCGACCGGCTCAAGGACGACTTCATCTCCACGGTCACGCACGAGCTGCGCACGCCGCTCACCTCGATCCGCGCGTTCTCCGAGATCCTGCACGACAACCCGCAGCTCGACGAGGCGGAGCGCCATCGCTTCCTCGGCCTCGTCATCAAGGAGTCGGAGCGGCTCACGCGCCTCATCAACCAGGTGCTCGACCTCGCGAAGCTCGAGTCGGGCGTCGCGGAGTGGCATACCGAGGAGATCGACCTCGCCGAGATCGTGCGCGAGGCCGAGAACGCGACCGCGCCGCTGTTCCGCTCCAAGTCGATCGCCGTCGAGACCGTGGTCGGGGAGGTTCCGCCCCGCGTGATGGCCGACCGGGACCGACTGATGCAGGTGATGCTGAACCTGCTCTCGAACGCCGTGAAGTTCTGTCCCGAGCGGGGCGGTCGCGTGCAGGTGCGCGTCGTCCGCGCGGGCGCCGAGGCGCGCGTGGACGTGCGCGACAACGGGCCGGGCATCAGCCCCGAGCACCAGAAGGTGATCTTCGAGAAATTCCGCCAGGTCGGGGACACGCTCACGCAGAAGCCGGCGGGGAGCGGCCTCGGCCTCACGATCTGCAGCCAGATCATCGGCCATTTCGGCGGGCGCCTCTGGGTGCGCAGCGCCCCGGGACACGGATCGGAGTTCTCGTTCGCGCTGCCGGCGGTCGTCGCCGTGCCGCGGGCCGCCGCCTCCGCATGAGCGAGCGCCGCGTGCTCATCGCGGAGGACGAGGAGAGCATCCTCGCCTCGCTGGAGTTCGTGGTGCGCGCCGCGGGGCACGAGGTCCGGCTCGCGAGGGACGGCGAGCAGGCGCTCGCCGCGCTTCGCGAGTTCCGGCCCGACCTCGTGCTGCTCGACCTGATGCTCCCGCGGCGCAGCGGCCTCGAGGTGTGCGCGGCGGTGCGCGCGGATCCGGCGCTCGTGGCGACGAAGGTGCTGATGCTCACGGCGCGCGGAGGCTCCAACGACATCACGCGCGGGCTCGCCGCCGGCGCCGACGCGTACATGGTGAAGCCGTTCTCGACGCGCGAGCTGGGCGAGCGCGTGCGCGCGATGCTCGGGAGCTAAGGTGGATCCGAAACCGTCCGGGCGGGCCGCAGCCGCGCCGACCGTCTACGTGATCGACGACGACCCGTCGATCCGCGAGCTCATCGCCTGGCTCATGAAGCGCGAGTCGATCCCGGTCCACGCGTTCGCGGACGCGCGCGCGTTCCTCGACGCCTACGTCCCCGGCGCGCCCGGCTGCCTGGTCCTCGACCTGTACCTGCCCGGCATGAGCGGGCTGGACCTGCAGCGCTACCTGACGGAGCACGGGATCGGCATGCCGGTGATCTTCCTCTCGGCGCGCGCGGACGTGCCCCAGGCGGTGAAGGCGGTGAAGGAGGGCGCCATCGACTTTCTCGAGAAGCCGTTCGACTACCGCAGCATGGTCGCCCTGGTGCACGACTGCCTGCGCCGCGACGCCGAAGCGCGCGAACGGCGGCGCCGCACGGGCGAGGCCGCCGCCCGCCTCGCCTCGCTCACGCAGCGCGAACGCGAGGTGCTCGAGCGCGTGGTCGCGGGCAAGCCCAACCGCGTCATCGCCGAGGAGCTTTTGATCAGCATCAAGACCGTGGAGGCGCACCGGGCAAAGATCATGGAGAAGCTCGGCGTCGATTCGGTGGCCGAGCTGGTGCAGACGGCGCTCTCCGCTCGCGGTCCCTAGGGTTTCTCCCAATTGTGGGCGCCGCGGGGCGGGGCTAGCATCGGCTCGCCCCGCTCACCAGCCTTCGCAAGAAAGGCGCATCGCGACCGCGGAGCCGGCGCTACCCACGCCGCCTGAAACGTCCTGTGACCCACGGGAGGAGAACCCCATGGCAACTGCCGCAACGCAGTCCCCGGGCACGCTGCACACCGAGGAGAAACGCGTCATCTTCGCGTCCTCGCTGGGCACCGTGTTCGAGTGGTACGACTTCTACCTGTACGCGACCCTGGCGCCGTTCTTCGCGGCGCTGTTCTTCCCGCCGGGCAACGCCACGGCGGCGCTGCTTTCCGCCTTCGCCGCGTACGCCGCGGGCTTCCTCGTGCGCCCGTTCGGCGCCATCGTGTTCGGCCGCATCGGCGACCTGGTGGGCCGCAAGTACACGTTCCTCGTCACCATCCTCTTCATGGGCTTCTCGACCTTCGCGGTGGGCCTGCTGCCGACCTTCGAGAGCATCGGCTGGCTCGCCCCGATCCTGCTGGTGACGCTGCGGCTCGTGCAGGGCCTCGCGCTCGGCGGCGAGTACGGCGGCGCCGCCACCTACGTCGCGGAGCACGCCCCGCCCGGCAAGCGCGGCTACGACACGAGCTGGATCCAGACCACGGCGACCATCGGCTTCTTCCTGTCGCTCGCGGTGATCCTCGCCTGCCGCACCGGCCTGGACGCCAAGCAGTTCCTCTCCTGGGGCTGGCGGATCCCGTTCCTGGTCTCGCTGATCCTGCTCGCGTTCTCGGTGTACATCCGGCTCAGGCTCAGCGAGTCGCCGGTGTTCCAGCGCATGAAGTCCGAGGGCCGCGCCTCGAAGGCGCCGCTCAAGGAGAGCTTCCTGCACTACCCGAACAACAAGTACGTGCTGCTCGCGCTCCTCGGCGCGACGGCGGGGCAGGGCGTGGTCTGGTACACGGGCCAGTTCTACGCGCTCTTCTTCCTCACCATCACGCTCAAGATGGATTACGTCACCGCCTATCTCGTGATCGGCGCGGCGCTCCTGCTGGGCACGCCGTTCTTCATCGTGTTCGGCGCGCTCTCGGACAGGATCGGCCGGCTCAAGATCATCCTGGCCGGCTGCCTGGTCGCCGCGCTCACCTACTTCCCGCTCTTCCAGGCGCTCACGCACTACGTGAACCCGGCGCTCGAGGGCTTCGCGAAGGCGAACCCGATCACGGTGCAGGCGAGGGACTGCAACTTCCACATCTTCGTCGGCCCCTGGTCGAAGTTCACCGATTGCGACAAGGCAAAGGACTTCCTCACCAAGTCCGGCCTCTCGTTCACCTCGACGGACCTTCCGGCCGGCTCCGCCGACGCGGTGGTCGCGAAGATCGGTCCCACCGAGCTGAAGGGCTGGAACGAGGCGGCATGGAAGAAGGCGCTCGCCGACCTCAAGTACCCGGCGAAGGCCGACCCGGCGCAGATCAACTGGGGGATGACGCTCCTCATCCTCTTCATCATGCTGATCTACGTGACCATGGTGTACGGGCCGATCGCGGCGTTCCTCGTGGAGATGTTCCCGGCGAAGATCCGCTACACCTCGATGTCCCTGCCGTACCACATCGGCAACGGCTGGTTCGGCGGCATGCTTCCGCTCCTCGCCACGGCGATGGTGGCCGCCTCGGGCAACATCTACTACGGCCTCTGGTACCCGATCGTCGTCGCGTTGATGTCGGTCGTGGTCGGGCTGCTGTTCCTGCGCGACAACAAGGACCGCGACCTCAACGATTAGTCGCCGTGGCTGCCTCGGGCCCCGCCGGAGCGATCCGGCGGGGCTTCGTTTTTTGCCCGCCCGCCGCCCCTCGCAAGCCCGGGCCGGATTGGGCGACAATGGCGGGGCAAGCCGCCCTTCCTCCACCTCCATGCTGTTCCGCTACATCAGCCGCGAGATCCTGGTCACGAGCCTCTTCGTGCTCGTGGCGCTGCTCGCGCTGTTCGCCTTCTTCGACCTCATCAAGGAGCTCGACGACCTCGGCAAGGGCAGCTACCGCCTGCCCGCGATGCTCGCCTACGTCGGGCTCTCGCTCGCCTCCCACGCCTACGTGCTGCTGCCGGCGGCCGGCCTCATCGGCACCCTGTTCGCGCTCGCCCGCATGTCGGAGCACTCGGAGATCACCGTGATGCGCGCCTCGGGACTGTCCCTCGCGCAGCTCGCGATGTACGTGGCGGGCGCCGGGCTCGTGATCGCCATGGTCACCGTCGCGATGGGGGAGCTCGTCACGCCGTACACCGAGGAGGCGGCGAAGGACCTGCGGCTCAAGGCCACGCGCTCGATCGTCGCGCGCGAGTTCCGCTCGGGCTTCTGGGTGAAGGACGAGCGCAGCTTCGTGAACATCCAGGACGTGACCCCGGACACGACGCTCCTCAACCTGAAGATCTACGAGTTCGACCCGCAGTTCCGGCTGGTCGCGATCAGCCGCGCCGAGAAGGGCACCTACGAGGGCCCCAACCGCTGGCAGCTCGCCAACGTGGAGCTCACGCGCTTCCAGGGGGATCGCGCGACGCTCGAGCACCTGCCGCGCATGCAGTGGAGCTCGGTGCTCACGCCGGACATCCTCGCCGTCCTCAAGATCGTCCCGGAGCAGATGTCCGCCGCCAACCTGCGCGCGTACATCGAGCACCTGCGCGAGAACCGGCAGAACGCCACGCGTTACGAGATCGCGTTCTGGAACAAGCTGCTGTATCCGCTGGTCGCGATCGCGCTGATGATCATGGCGATCCCCTTCGCGCTGCAGTCGGCGCGCGCCGGGGGCGTGGGCGCGAAGATCGTCATGGGCATCCTCTTCGGCCTCGGGTTCCACTTCGCCGGGCGCCTCTTCTCGCACATCGGGCTGCTGAACGACTGGCCGTCGCTGGTCTCGGCGGGACTGCCGCTCGCGATCGTGGTCGCGGTCGGCGCGGCGGGGCTGCGCGCCGCGGAGCGCCGCTAGCGGACCGGGGATGCCCGGCTAGCCGGGGCCCTTCGATTCGACCAGGGTGGTTCCCGCGAGGCGGTCGTGCAGGAAGCGGCCGTCGCGGTCGAAGAGCGCCCACGCGAACCCGAGACCGAGCGCCGTGAGGCCGAGCACCGCGAGCACGTAGCGATGCACCGCGCGCGCCGGGTTCACGGGACCGCCGGTGTCGGCGCGCACGAGGCGGATGCGCCAGGTTTTCATCGGCAGCGTCTGTCCGCCGCGCGTCCAGAACACGACGTAGTAGGCGCCGATCACGACGAGCACCCAGGCCTGCAGCAGGTGGCGGCGCCATCCCTGCGTGGAATCGCCGAAGATCCAGACGAAGGGAAAGGTCGCGACCATCGCGAGCGCGACGTTGAGGAGCAGGTCGTAGAGCCCGCTCGCCAGCCGGCGCGCGAGGGAGGCGGGGGCGAGCGGCGGCGCGCCGCTCACCGGCGGCCGCGCTCGCCCGGCGGATGGCTCTTCAGCCAGCGCTCGCGCAGCTCGTGCTGCCGCTCCGGCGGAAGCCGACGCAATCCCTGGAAGGTCTCGCGGGCCGCCTTGCGCTGCTCGGGCGTCATCGCGGCCCAGTCGCGGATGCGGCGCTCGAAGCGGTCCTTCTGGATGGGCTGCATCGAGGGATACTGGCGCGCCGCCCCGAGCAGGCGCTGCTGCTGGTACCCGGGCATGCGGTCCCACTCGGGCGCGACGGGCCCGAGGATGCGCTGCTGCTCCGGCGAGAGGCTGCGCCACGGGGTCTGCGGCGTCTTGAGCTCCCGGGCGCCGGCGCCCAGCGCGAGCAGCAGCAGCGCGATGGCGGCGATCAGCCTTGCGGTCGATCGAGCCATGCCTGGAAATCCTGGTCGATGAAGG
>DATIVM010000063.1:0-1878 GCA_035465975.1 Usitatibacter sp. | reverse complement strand
CGACGTCCGGGCCTTCGAGAAAAGGCATCAGCGCCGCGGCGCCGCCGCCGCGATCCTCGGGCAGCAATGCCGTATCGACGTAGCTCGCGCCGCCCTCCTCGAGCGCGAGCCGCACGAATTCGCCGCGGCCCTGGATGCCGGGCCAGTAATAGAGCACGTAGTCCATGCTGCCTCCGCGCGGAAATGACCGTTCAGTCTAGACTGTGCACCCATGGACGCCACCCTCAGGACCGCCGCTCCCCAGGACGCCGTCGATTCGGCCGCCCGCCGCGTGCAAGCGCGGGTGGTCGCGTGGCGGCGCGATTTGCACCAGAACCCCGAGCTCGGCAACCGCGAGTTCCGCACCGCGAAGATCGTCGCCGGGCACCTGCGCTCGCTCGGCATCGAGGTGCGCGAGAAGGTCGCGCACACCGGCGTGGTCGGCGTGCTGCGCGGCGCGCGCCCCGGCCCGGTGGTCGCGTTGCGCGCGGACATGGACGCGCTGCCGGTGACGGAGGAGGTGGACCTGCCGTTCGCGAGCCGCGTGAAGACCGAGTGGAACGGCATGACCTGCGGCGTGATGCACGCCTGCGGCCACGATGCGCACACGGCGATCCTCATGGGCGTGGCGGAAGTGCTCGCGGGCCTGCGCGAGCGGATCGCGGGAAGCGTCAAGTTCCTCTTCCAGCCGGCGGAGGAAGGCGCGCCCGGCGAGGAGAACGGCGGCGCGCGGCTCATGATCGAGCAGGGCTGCATGGAGGAGCCGAAGGTGGGCGCCGTGTTCGGCCTGCACGTCACCTCGAACCATCCCACCGGCATGATCGGCTATCGGTCCGGGCCGCTCATGGCTTCGTCCGACGAGCTGCGCGTGTTCCTGCGCGGCGTGCAGACCCACGGCGCGATGCCGTGGCGCGGCGCCGATCCGATCGTGGTCGGCTCGCAGGTCGTGATGGGCCTGCAGACGATCGTCTCGCGGCGCATGGACCTCACGCACGAGCCGTCCGTCGTCACGGTGGGCGTGTTCCAGGGCGGCAACCGCGTGAACATCATCCCCGACGAGGTGAAGCTCGAGGGAACGATCCGCACCTTCGACGAGGCGCAGCGCGGCGAGATCCACGATCACGTGAAGCGCATCACGGAGATGATCGCCGCGGCCGGCGGCGCGAAGGCGCGCGTCGACATCAAGCGCGGCTACGACGTCGTGGTGAACGATCCCGCGCTCACGCAATGGAGCCTTCCCACGCTCGCGCGCGTCGCGGGCGAGGAGAACGTGCGCATCGTCGACAAGGTCTGCGGCGCGGAGGATTTCTCGTTCTACCAGAAGGTGGTCCCGGGCTTCTTCTTCCGCGTCGGCTGCACGCCGCCCGGGCGCGACCTGCGCACGGCCGCCCCCAACCACAGCCCGCGGCTCTTCGTCGACGAGGATTGCCTGCCGCTCGGCGTGCGCGCCCTCTCGTCCCTCGCGCTCGACTGGCTCGCCGCGAACGCATAGTCCGAAAGAAAAACTACCGGAGGAGGACCATGGCATCTTCGAACGTCGCATCGTCCATCGCGAGCTCCGCCGGCGGCGACGCGCGCCGCTGGTCGTGGCTGCCCGCAGCGGGCACGTGGAAATACCACGCGCTGCTGCTCGGGCTCGGCATTCTCTTGCTGGGCCCGCTCGCCGGCGTCACCGCCTCGTACATGAACTTCTCGCTGGGCTTCTTCATCGACGGACAGGTGCTCGCGGGCATCCTCGGCTCTACGGTGACCTATGGCTACGGCGCCGAGGGCAAGCACGCGGCGAACTACATCCAGACGGCGGCGGCCTCCGTCGCGAGCCTGAGCGCCATGGGCGTGCTCGTGCAGGCGATGGTGTGGATGGGATTGCCGCAGCCGCCGGTATGGCAACTGATCCTC
>DATIVM010000062.1:0-2852 GCA_035465975.1 Usitatibacter sp. | reverse complement strand
GGCGCCCGGGGACGTACCCGGGCGGAAAGAGGCGGGCAACGGCAGGCACGGCCCGGCGCGCATGGCAACGGGGATGCCTGGCGAGCAGCGCCTCCGATGGCCACGAAATGGGCTTCGAACCGGCGATGGAGTGGCGATTGGCTGGCGATCGCCACCCCGATGACTCAGCCTCGGTGCCGAACGGCGCCCGGGGCCGCCGAGCGCTCATGGGGAAGGCAGCTCCCCCATCCCGCTCCCCGCCCTCAATCCGCCCCCCACCCGCCGCAAGCAACCGCCGCGCATCCACGAACCCCACCACGAGCACCGGTATCGTGTTGAGCCCGTGGTACAGCAGCGCAAACGCCGTCGCGATCTCCGCCTCCACCCCCATCATCTTCAGCGCCACCGCCGACCCCAGCTCGTGCGCTCCCGCATTCCCCGGCGTCAGCGGAACCGCGATCGCCAGGTTCACGAGCAGCAGCACCATCAGCCCCGCCCCGAGCGTCGGCTTCGCCCCCACCGCGTGCAGCACCAGCTCGATCGCCGCGAGATCGAACAGCCACGCCATCAGGATGCTCCCGAGCGCGAGCAGCAGCGGCGAGGCCCGATCGAACACGCGGAGCCCCGCGAACACCGACAGCCGACTCCAACGCGGGTGCCGCCGCACCACCGCGATCGCCACCCCCGCCGCCACCGGAACGCCGGAGAGCCCGAGCAGCCACGGCCGCGCCGCCGCGGGGAGCTCGGGGACGAGCCAAGGAAGGGGCGCGACGAGCAGCACCAACGCGCCCACGTCGCCGAGCTTCTCCAAGCCCACCACCGTGAGCGTCGCCGGCAGCGGCACGTCGTGCCGGCGGTGCAGGATCCAGACGCGGAACGCATCGCCTGCGCGCGCCGGCGCCAGGATCGAGCCCACCGTGGCGGCGATCGCGTACCGGAGCAGCGCCCGAAACGGCACGGGGCGCAGCGTCGAGAGCGCGAAATGCCAAAACGCCGCCTTCCACGCGACGCAGCCGAGCGCGACGAAGGCGACGAGCACGAGGGGCAGCGGCTTCGCCTGGGCGAGCGCGCGGCCGAGCTGGGCGCCGTCGAGCTGGCGGATCCAGAAATACGCCGCGAGCCCGAGCCCCGCGGTCGCAAGGATTTGCACCGCGCGTCGACCGCGCGTCGTCGAGCCTGCTCGTGGGGGCGCGATCTCGTCGGCGA
The DNA here is from genome assembly GCA_035465975.1 of Usitatibacter sp. Classification (GTDB taxonomy): domain Bacteria; phylum Pseudomonadota; class Gammaproteobacteria; order Burkholderiales; family Usitatibacteraceae; genus Usitatibacter. Next base: position 1,667 of record DATIVM010000062.1, on the reverse strand, counting down.
TGCCCGTGGCTTGGGCGCTCGCGCGGGGTCGGTCAAGGGATCGACGCGAGCGATCGACGACGCCGGGTGCGCAGCTTCTGCGCGTGATTTTCCCGGCGTCGCCTTGGTGCGCTAGCGCTCACTCCGCCGAAGCGGGCGCGCCCTTCACGTTGATCGCCTTCGGCATCACCTTCGCGCTGATCGGCGTGTCCTGCCAATCCGGGCGCTTGCCTTCGAGCTGGATGCGGTCCGCCATCGCCGCCTTGCCGATCCAACGGCTGCGATCGAACTCGTTCAGGTTCTTGTGGGCGAGCACCTGGAAGCACGCCGCCGTGCCCTGCGCCGCGATCGTCGTCGCCCACGCGAGGAACACGTGCCAGATGCGGAACCAGCGCTCGCCGTAGGTCGCCGTCACCTCGTCGCGGTGCGCGAGCCAGTTGTCGTGCCACTTCTTGATCGTGATCCGATAGTGGTACGAGACGTTCTCGACGGAATGGATCTCCCAGTTCGCCTTCTCCATCACGTTCATCATCGGGGCGAGGGGGAGCGAGGCGTCGGCGCCGGCGAAGACGTACTTCGCCATGAAGAGGCCCCACACGAGGTCCTCCATCTTCGCGGCGCGACGGAGGCCGGTCCACTGCATGAGGAACAGACCGTCGTCCTCGAGGAGGTCGTACACCTGCTCGTAGAACGGCTTGAGATTGCGGACGCCGACGTGCTCCACCATCTCGAGGTTCGAGATCTTGTTGTATCGGCCCTTCGGGATGTCGCGGTAATCCATGCAGAGGATCCGCGCCTTGCCCTTCAAGCCGTTCGCCTCGATGCGCTCGCTCGCGAAGGCCGTCTGGTTCTTCGAGAGCGTCACGCCGGTCGACTCGACGCCGTAGTGCTTCGCGGAGTGCATCGCGAGCGTGCCCCAGCCGCAGCCGATGTCGAGGAGGCGCTCGCCCGGCTTCAGCTCGAGCTTCTTGCAGACGAGGTCGATCTTCTGGTCCTGCGCCTGCTCCACCGTCTGATTGGGATCGGTGAAGTAGCCGGAGGTGTAGACCATGCGCGGGCCGAGGAAGGCCGCGAAGAAGTCGTCGCCGCGGTCGTAGTGCCAGCGGACGAGCTTCTCGTCGAAGGACTTCGAGTGGACGGCGAACTCCGGGACGAACTTCGTCAGGAAGTATTTGACGTGCTCCTGCGTGAACGGGTGCTTCGCGAGCGCGTGGCGATCGCGGAGGAGCGCGTAGATGTCGCCCGGGATGTCCACCGCGCCGTCGAAGTAGGCCTCCCACAAGGTGTCGATCGGGATGCGATCGTTCGCGTATTTCGCGGCGAGCTTCGGATCGTGGAAGACGACGTGGTCGGTGAGCTTGGCCATGGGGGAAGGCGGGTATCACTGGATTTCGCGGGGCGCTTCGGCGAAATGTTCGAACGGGCGCTTTCCGCTCCGGGCGGCAGTTTCTGCGCGATGCGCCGGGCAAACCGGGTGGTCGAAACGACTCCGTTCGTGTAACGTCGCTCGGTGAAAATGGCGATTCTGCGCGCGCCCCTCGTCGTCGCGGCCCTCGTCTTGCTCGCCGGGACGGCCGCTTGCAGCAGCGACTCCACCGCGCCCGCGGCGGCGCCACCTCCGGCGACCGGGGGCTCCGGACAGGCATGGAGCCCGGGCGGAGGCGCGGGGGGCGCCACGGCGGGAGCAC
>DATIVM010000061.1:0-1881 GCA_035465975.1 Usitatibacter sp. | reverse complement strand
ATAGATGCAGCTCGAGCCGAGGAAGAGCAGGCGCTTCACGCCCGCCTTGCGGCTCTCCTCGATGACGTTGTCCTGGATCGCGAGGTTCTCGCGGATGAAGTCGGCCGGATAGGTGTCGTTGGCGGCGATCCCGCCCACCTTCGCCGCGGCGAGGACCACGTGCTCCGGGCGCTCGCGCTCGAAGAAGCGCCGCACCGCCTCCTGGCTCGTGAGGTCGAGCTCGGCGTGCGTGCGCGTGAGGAGGTTTCGGTAGCCGCGTGCCTCGAGGGCGCGCACGACGGCGGAGCCGACGAGCCCGCGGTGTCCCGCGACGTAGATGCGCGCGCCGTGCTCCATCATTCGATCGGGAGCGGGGCGGCGTAGCCGTGGCGCGCGACGATCGCCTCGCGGGAAGCGTCTGCGACGTCCGCCGCCATCATTTCCTTCACCAGCTGCGCGAACGTCGTCTTCGCCGTCCAGCCCAGCTTCGCGCGGGCCTTGGACGGATCGCCGAGCAGCGTGTCCACTTCCGCCGGGCGGAAGTACCTGGAATCGATGGCGACGATCCTCGCGCCCACCGCGAGGCGGCTCTCGCAATGTTCCGCGGCCTGCTCCGCGAGCGCGGTGCGGCGCAGTGATGCGACTACGCCCACCTCGTCGCGCCCCTTGCCGCGCCATTCGATGCCGACGCCGAGCTCCGCCGCCGCCTTCTCGATGAACTGGCGCACGCTGTATTGCTTCCCGGTGGCGATCACGAAGTCCTCGGGCTCTTCCTGCTGCAGGATCCGCCATTGCGCGTCCACGTAGTCGCGCGCGTGGCCCCAGTCGCGCTTCGCATCGAGGTTGCCGATGAAGAGGCAGGACTGGCGCCCCAGGAAGATGCGCGCGAGGGCCCGCGTGATCTTGCGCGTGACGAACGTCTCGCCGCGGATCGGGCTTTCGTGGTTGAAGAGGATGCCGTTGCAGGCGTACATGCCGTACGCCTCGCGGTAGTTCACGGTGATCCAGTACGCGTACACCTTCGCCGCGCCATACGGGGAGCGCGGATAGAAGGGCGTGGTCTCGCGCTGCGGCGTCTCCGCGACCTTGCCGAACATCTCCGAGGTGGACGCCTGGTAGAAGCGCGTCTTCTTCTCGAGGCCGAGGATGCGCATCGCCTCGAGGATGCGCAGGGTGCCGAGTCCGTCCGAGTTCGCCGTGTACTCCGGCTCCTCGAAGCTCACCGCCACGTGGCTCTGCGCGGCGAGGTTGTAGATCTCGTCGGGCTGCACCTGCTGGATGATCCGCGTGAGGCTCGACGAATCCGTGAGGTCGCCGTGGTGCAGGAAGAACTGCACGCCCTTCTCGTGCGGATCGCGGTAGAGGTGGTCGATGCGATCGGTGTTGAAGAGCGACGCGCGCCGCTTGATGCCGTGGACGACGTAGCCCTTCTTCAGCAGGAATTCGGCGAGGTATGCGCCGTCCTGGCCGGTGACGCCGGTGATGAGCGCGACTTTCGACTTCATGGATCTCCGCCCTGATCTTCGTTCGAGCCGATACTCTACACGGCACCCTCGCGAGGCCGGGAGCGGCGAGCCCCGGAGGTTGCGCGGCGGCCGCGCTCGCCTTTGTTTTTCCTCGCCTTTCCGGCTATAATGTCGGGCTTTCCTCCCTTGCCTCACGGTTTGAGGGTCGTAGCCGGACCCCATGCGCATGCCGGAGGCTTTACCCATAAGGAGATTCGCTTCATGCGCCATTACGAGATCGTCTTCATCGTTCACCCGGACCAGAGCGAGCAGGTGCCCGCCATGATCGAGCGCTACCGCAACACCATCACCCAGGGTGGCGGCAAGGTGCACCGCATCGAAGACTGGGGCCGGCGCCAGCTCGCCTATCCCATCCAGAAGGTGTTCAAGGCGCACT
>DATIVM010000060.1:0-11887 GCA_035465975.1 Usitatibacter sp. | reverse complement strand
CTGCCGCACCTTGGCGAGCGCGCGCGGGCTGGCGAGGTAGCCTCCCGAGAGCCAGTCGCGCGAGGGGCCGCCCTGCTTGGCCGCCATGATCTCGACGCGCTGCGCGTTGGCGAGCTTGTAGTTGAGCGGCACCATCTGGCCGTCGACCTTGGCGCCGCGGCAGCGGTGGCCGAGGTCGGTGTGCACGTGGTAGGCGAAGTCGATGGGGGTGGAGCCCGTCGGCAGGTCCACCACGCGGCCCTGCGGCGTGAGGACGTAGATCGTGTCGTCGAAGGCGACCGTGCGCGCCGCCCCGCCCCGGCCTTCCTCCTCGAGCACCTCGTTGCGCCACGAGAGCACCTGCCGCAGCCACGCGATCCGGCTGTCGAACTTCTTGTCGGCCTTCGAGCCTTCCTTGTAGCGCCAGTGGGCGGCGACGCCGTGCTCGGAGTGCTGGTGCATCTCCTCGGTGCGGATCTGCACCTCGAGCGTCCTGCCCTCGGGCCCCACCACCGCGGTATGCAGGGAACGGTATTCGTTCGTCTTGGGGTTGGCGATGTAGTCGTCGAACTCGCCCTCGACCGGCGTCCACAGGTCGTGCACCACGCCGAGCACCGTGTAGCACTCGCGGATGTTGCGCACGATCACGCGCACCGCGCGGATGTCGTAGAGCCCCTCGAAGGTGACGTTCTTGCCGCGCATCTTTCGCCAGATCGAGTAGATGTGCTTCGGCCGGCCCTGGATCGTCGCGGCGATGCCGATCCCGCGAAGCTCCTTCTGCAGCAGCTCGATCACGCGCTGGATGTAGGCCTCGCGCTCGCTCCTCTTCTCGTCGAGGAGCTGCGCGATGCGCTTGTAGAGCTCGGGCTCCGTGTAGCGGAAGGCGAAGTCCTCCATCTCCCACTTGAGGTCCGAGACGCCGAGCCGGTTGGCGAGCGGCGCGAAGAGCTGCAGCGTCTGCGTGCCGGCCGCGCGGCGCACCGCCTCGTCGGCCCGGGTGAGCGAGCGCAGGTACACGACCCGCTCGGCGAGCTTGATCAGCACGACGCGCACGTCCTCGGCGATCGCGAGCAGCATCTTGCGCAGCTGCTCGAGGTCGGTCCCGCTCGCGCTGAGCGTCTCGATGCGCCCGGCGCGCGCGAGCCCCTTGAGCAGCGCCGTGAGCTCGGCCCCGAACGCGCTCTCGATCGCCTCGAGATCCAGCTCGCGCTCGGGCATCGACTGGCTCACCAGCGCCGCGGCGACGGTCTCCGGGTCCGCGCCCTGCAGCAGGAGCAGGCGCGCCACCGCGAGCCCGCGCTCGAACGCGTCCTCGCGGCCCGCGGCCCCCGCGGCGCCGCGCGCGAACTGCAGCGCGCGCACCGGAAGCTCGGCGAGCGCGGCGCCGAAGGTCGAGCGCAGCTCCGCCTCGAAAGGGGCGACGTCCTGGGCGGCGGTGGAGGAAAGCACGGGGGCGCGGGGGAAATCGGTCCACCGATTTTAATCCCGGGGGTGCGGAAAAATCCGCATCCACGGCGACGAATTTCCGGTTCAGTGCGGGGGAGCGCGGCCTCATCATCGCCGGCATGGAATCCCTTTCCGCCGAGCTTCGCCGCGATCCCGACCGCGCCGAGCGCATCGCGCGCGTGAAGTTCGTGGCCCTCCCCCTCGAGCCGGCCCCCGCGACATCGGGCCCCGCGCCGCGCGGCGACCCGCCGGTCGCCGGCCCGCAGGCGGGGGCCCGGGCTTTCCGCGGGGGTCTTCGACTTGTCGGGGCGATTCGACTCTTCCGGATCCTTCGTATCGCATTCCGCGTCGACGGTCGTCCTTCGGCGGCGCGGCCCTAGGCCGACCGACGCGGTACTTCCCGGCCTCCCGATTCCTCCTCGGGAGGCCGGCTTTCTTTTCCGGGCTTCGCCGCGCGGCACCGAGGAGGCGCCCCGCCTCCCCGGGGCCATCGGATGGATCAGGCGGCCGTTCCCGCCTGTTCAGCGGAATGGTGCAGAATCGCGCTCTCCTTCCCTCCCGATCCGGACCCCAGGAGGTGCCATGAAGCTGTCCCGCATCTGCAGGACCCTCGCGGCGCTCGCGGCCGGCGCCCTCTTCGCCGCGGCGGCGCAGGCGAAGATCGTCGCGAAGACGGTCGCATATCCCTACGAGGGGATGACGATGAAAGGCTTCCTCGCCTACGACGACGCGAAGAAGGGCGCGATGCCAGGCGTCCTCGTCGTGCACGAGTGGTGGGGCCTCAACGACTACATCAAGGAGCGGGTGAAGCAGGTGGCGCAGCTCGGCTACGTCGCCTTCGCCCCCGACATGTACGGCGACGGCAAGACCACCGGCGACCCGAAGGTGGCCGGCCAATGGTCGGGCGACGTGCGCAAGGCGGGCCAGCTCGCGCCGCGCGCGAAGGCCGGCCTCGACGTGCTCCTCGAGCAGCCGCACGTGAACAAGCGGCGCGTCGGCGCCATGGGCTTCTGCTTCGGCGGCAGCACCGTGCTCGCGCTCGCCTACAGCGGCGCGGACCTGCGCGGCGTCGTCACCTTCCACGGCGGCCTCTTCCCGCCGGACGAGACGCAGCGCACGCAGATCAAGGCGCCCATCGTCATCCTGCACGGCGAGAAGGACCCGTTCGTGAAGCCGGAGACCATCCAGCAGGTGAAGGATGCGCTCGACGCGGGCCACGTCGATTGGTACATGGTGACCTATGCCGGCGCGGTGCACGCCTTCACCAACCCGAAGGCCGACGACTATCACATCGACGGCATCGGCTACAACGAGAAGGCCGCGAAGCGTTCCTGGGACGAGATGAAGCGTTTCTTCGACCTGCAGCTCAAGCACTGAAAGGAGCGCGGCCCCGTGCATGCGGGGCCGCCCCGTCCCATGCAGCAGTGCGACACGAGGATCGTCCGTGGCCGCGAGCTCGCTCCCGCGAGCGGGCTCGAGCGGTTCCTGCGCTGGTTCGCGGCGTTCACCATGCTCATGACCATTCCGCAGGTCGTGAGCGTCTGGCGCCACGGCGCGAGCGGCGTCTCGCTCGCCTCGTGGCTCACCTACCTCGCCTCCTCCTTCGTGTGGCTCGCCTATGGCCTGAAGAAGCGCGACCCGACGATCTGGCTGGTGTGCATCGGCTGGATCCTCGTCGACGGCGCGATCGTGGCCGGGATCCTGGTGGCGGGATGAGGCAGCCCGCCCGCACGCTCCAGTAGCGGCACGATTCCTCCTGGCCGGCGACCGCGGGCGCCACCGCGGCGCTCGCCGGCAGCACCACGCGCAGCGCGCCTTCCTCGTCCGTGCGGCGCAGCTTCACGTGCCGCGAGGCGTAGCGCGCGACGACCGCGGCATTCGGATGGTGGAACCGGTTGCGGTAGCCCACGGAGAGGATCGCGGTGCGCGGCGCGACCGCCTCGACAAACGCCTGCGTGGACGAGGTCCGCGAGCCGTGGTGCGGCACCAGGAGCACCTCGGAACGCAGCGCGGGGCGGTCGCGCAGGAGCATCTCCGCTTCGCTCCTCGCCTCCACGTCCGCCGCGAGCAGCATCGCGTGCGAGGCGGTGGAGACCTTCACGACGCAGCCGCGGTCGTTCTCCTTGCGGGGCGCGCCCGAGCCGTAGATCGAGCCTGCGGGATGCAGCACCTCGAACCGGACGCCGTCCCAGGCCCAGCGCTCCCCGGCCGCGCAGCGGATGGAGGGCTCCACGAGATCGTGCAACGGGTGGCTCGGAGGGAGCGGCGAGAGCATCCAGCGCGGCTCGCGCGAGCGCGCGAGCGAGGCGGCGCCGCCCGAGTGATCGTCGTCCGCATGGGAGACCACCAGGCCGTCGAGCCGGACGATGCCCTCGCCGCGCAGGAACGGAACGACGATGCGGCTCCCCGTATCCGCGTCGCCGTTCCAGCTCGGTCCGGCGTCGTAGGCGAGCGCGTGCGAAGCCGTGCGCACCACGACCGCGAGGCCGTTGCCGACATCGAGGACGTCCACCCATGCATCGCCCGGCGCGGGCCGCGGCGCGCCGGCGAGGAAGAGCGGCGCGACCCACACGAGGCCGCAGGAGCGCATCGGGAAGCCGCGCGGCGCGAGAAGCCACAGGCATCCGGCGACCGCGCACGCCACCGTCCAGGGCTGCGGCGCGTGGCTCTCGAGCACCGCGGCGGGAAGCGCCGCGAGCCCCTCGAGCGCGACCATCACGCCCTGCAGCAGCGCGTGGGCGGCGTGGAGGAGGCTCGGCAACGGCAGGAACGCGCCGGCGAGCGTGAGCGGCACGACGCCCAGGCTCACGAGCGGGATCGCGAACGCGTTGGCGATCGGCGAGACCACCGACACCTGCTGGAAGAGCGCGAGCAGCATCGGCAGCATGACCACGGTGACCGCGAGCTGCTCGAGGAAGGCCGCGTGCCATCGGCCGGGGCGGCCGGTGCGAAGCGCCATCACGAAGAAGATCGACGCGACCGCGCCGAAGGAGAGCCAGAACCCCGGCGCGAGCACCGCCCAGGGATCGAGCGCGACCACGACGATGGCGGCGAGCGCGAGCGTGCGCGAGGGCGACCCGTGGCGGCCGGCGATCACGCACGCCGCCACCGTGGCGAGCATCGCGAGGGTGCGCTGCGCGGGCACGGCGTAGCCCGTCATGAGCGTGTAGGCGAGCGCGGCGAGGACGCCGGCGACCGCCGCGGCCTTGCGCGCGGGAAGGCGCAGCGCGAGCCCCGGGATGCGCACCCACGCGAATGCCGTCGCGGCGAAGGCGAGCGCGGCGAGCATCGTGATGTGCAGGCCCGAGATGCTCATGAGGTGCCCCACGCCCGTGCGCCAGAACGTCTCCCAGTCCGATTCGGGGATCGAATCCTGGTCGCCGATCGCGAGCGCCACCAGCACGCCGCGCCGCGCGGCGTCCGGAAGCTCGCGCTCGATGCGGCTGCGCACTTCGCCTCGCCACCGGTGCAGCGTGCACGGCCAACCGTCCACGCGCTCCGCGATGCGCCGTGCCGCATCCTCGCCGCGCACGTAACCGGTCGCGCGGATGCCGCGCTCGAGCGCCCAGGCCTCGAAATCGAAGGTGTGGGGGTTGGCGAGGCCGCGCGGCGGCTTGAGCCGCACGGTGAGGCGCCATCGCTCGCACGGCAGGATCGGCGGCGGCTCCCCGTCGCGCGCATACCACGCGAGCGAGAGCGTGCCCGGGAGGCGCGCCGGCGCGGGCGCGACGCCCTCCTCCCACGATTCCACGTCGAACAGGAAACGCGTGGCGGGCTCCCGGACCTGCGGCAGTCCCGACACGATGCCGGTCACGACGACGTCGCGGCCCTCGAGGGACGGGGGCAGCGATTGCGCCAGCCGCATCTCGGCGCGCCACGCGGAATGACCGAAGCCGACCAGCGCGCCGCAGACGATCGCGGAAAGCGCGCACGCGATCCGCCGATGCGCGGGCACGAGCGTGCACGCGAGCGCCGCCGCGAGCCCGAGCCCCGCGAGGCGCGGCTCGGGCAGCGACCGCTGCTGCTGCAGGACGAAGGCGCCCGCGACGAACGCGAGCGCGAAGAGGCGCATCCCGTCCTAACGCGGCGGGAGCGCCGGCGCCGACCGCTTCGTCGGCGAACGACTACGAGGGGGAAACCCGGCGCGCCTAGCGCCGGGAGGGGAGGATCAGGTGTTGCCGCTCGGCTTCTGGTTCTTCTTCTTGGGATCGGGCTCCGAGGGGGTGGTCTCGCGGCCCTTCTCCGCCGCGCTCTTCACCGCGAGGGTGCCGCTCGGCTGCGAGACCGCCGGCGGATCGCTCGCCGGGAACGACTCGTCGACCGACTCGTCGATCAGGCGTTCCTCGTGCGTCTCCTCGTCCTCGCTGCCGGCGCGCGGCGCCGGCATCTTGCTCCCGTCCAGCTTGGCGGGGTTGGGGATGTTGCGCGCATCGGGCTTCTGTTGCGGATTCGCCATGGCCTCCTCCGTGCCGTGGGGCTCGATGTGGATGGACACGGGAGACCGCGTTCGGTTCGCTAGAATCGGGCCATGGTTCCCGACTACTGGCCGCGCGCGAAGGCCCATCTCTCGCGCCGCGACAAGGTGCTGCGCCGGCTGATCCGCCAGTTTCCCGACGCGGACCTGCAGACCCGCGGCGACGCGTTCCAGACGCTGTGCCGCTCCATCGTGGGCCAGCAGATCTCGGTGAAGGCAGCGCAGTCGATCTGGGCCCGTTTCGCCGCAGCCGCCGGCAGCGTCGATCCGGCGAGCGTGGCCGCGATGCCGGTGGAGGTGCTGCGCGCGTGCGGCTTCTCCGGGCAGAAGGCGCTCTACGTGAAGGACCTCGCGACCCATTTCCACGCCGGCGCGATCCGGCCGCGACGCTGGGCGCGCATGGACGACGAGGCCATCATCGACGACCTGGTGCGCGTGAAGGGCATCGGCCGCTGGACCGTGGAGATGTTCCTCATCTTCCACCTCATGCGCCCGGACGTGCTGCCGGTCGACGACCTGGGACTGCGTCGCGCCATGGAGCGTGCCTACAACGACGGCGAGCCGCTCACCAAGGCCGAGATGCGCGAGCTGGGGGCGTCCTGGTCGCCGTGGAGCTCGGTGGCGACGTGGTACCTGTGGCGTTCCCTCGATCCCGTGAGCTTCTGACGCGAAAAGGGGTCAGATTACTTTTTCGATCCGTCATGCAATCCGCCCTCTTCGACGAGCCGGCCGGCCTTCCCAACGGCCTCGCCTTCGTGCCCGAATTCATCGGGCGCGAGGAGGAGCGCGCGCTCCTCGAGGCGATCCCCGCGGTCGATTTCACGCACGCGCTGGTGAGCGAATACCGCCCGGGCACGCAGCTCGGCTGGCATCGCGACGTGCCGCAGTTCGAGTCGATCGTGGGCGTGTCGCTCGCGGCGGACGCCCGCATGCGCTTCCGCCCCTGGCCGCCCCGGAAGGGCGACGCGCTCTTCGCGCTCGACCTCCCGCCGCGCTCGGCCTACCTCCTGCGCGGCGAAGTGCGCTGGGGATGGCAGCACAGCGTGGCGCCGACCAGGGCGCTGCGCTACTCGATCACCTTCCGCACTTCGGCGAAGGGCCGATGAATCCGGAGCCCGTCGAAGCGCTCCTGTTCGACCTGGGGGGCGTCCTCATCCGCCTCGACTGGGACGCCGTGTTCACGCACTGGGCATCCTGCTGCGGAGCGGACCCGGCGTTGCTGCGCGCGCGATTCTCCTTCGACGAGCCCTACGAGCGCCACGAGCGCGGCGAGATCACGGCGCGCGAGTACTTCAAGACGCTGCGCGCATCGCTCGGCATCGAGCTCTCGAACGACGATTTCCGCCTCGGATGGGAGCGCGTGTTCGCCGGCCCGGTCGCCCCCGCCGTCGAGCTCGTGAAACGCATCGACCCGCGCATGCCGCTCTACCTCTTCAGCAACACCAACGCCGCGCACCACGCCGCGTGGGCGCACGACTACGCGCAGGCGCTGCGGCCTTTCCGGCGCGCGTTCACCTCGTTCGAGCTCGGCGTGCGCAAGCCCGACCGCGCGGCCTTCCACCGCGTCGCCCGCGAGATCGGCGTGGCGCCCGAGCGCATCCTCTTCTTCGACGACACGGAGCCCAACGTGGAGGGCGCGCGGCGCGCCGGCCTGCAGGCGGTGCACGTGCGCTCGACCGAGGACGTGGCCCGGGCGGTGCGTCCCTGGATGCGCGCCGACGGATGAGTCCGACGCGGCGCGCGGCGCCGTGACGACAATCCGTCGCGTTTTCTCGACAGGCTGGTTCGCCCCGACTAGCGCCGGCCGGGCGCGCGCGCGGCGTCGCTTCTTGGTGACGGGGCAGCATGGTCTCCATCGCCGATCCGGCACGCGACCGATGGCCGTCCCATGCAAGCCCGCCCTTCCCTCCCGCACGCCTGGCGCAACGCGCGCTTCGTCCTCCCCGCGCTCGCGCTCGCCCTCGCCGCGCAAGGGGCCGGCGCCACCGTCCTCTACAAGTCGATCGGGCCCAAGGGCGTGATCCAGTTCTCCGATACGCCGCCCGAGCAGGGCGTGATCGTCGAGGAGCGCGTGGTGTCCGACGCGCCGCGCGACGGCCGGCCGATCGTCGGGGTGCAGGGGTACGCGCCGATGCTCGCGTTCGAGAATCCGCTCGAGAACGTCGCCGGCGGGGATGCGTTCGACGAGGCGCTCGCCCGCGCGAACGAGCGGGTGGACCTCGCCGAGCACCAGCTCGCCCTCGCCCGCAACGACACCTGGAGCCCGCGCGAGGGGCTGCGCCTTTCCTCCGCGCACCGAACGCCCGCCGACGACGAGCGCATTGCGTTCTACCGGCGCAACCTCGCGGCGGCGCGCGCGAACCTGCTCGCGCTCCTCGAGCGGCGGATGCCGATGGCGACGGACATCGTCTACCCTGCGGCGGAGCGCCGCGGGCCGGGGGTTCGCGAGGTCGCCGCGCGCTGAGTCGCGCGACGCGAGCCGTTCCGCCAAACGGAAAAAGGGGTCCGTCCCCGATTCAGGCGAGGCGGCCGTCGGCGAGGTGCAGCCGGCGATCCATGCGCGCGGCGAGGTCGGGATCGTGCGTGACCATCACGAACGCGGCGTCGTGGCGCCGGTTGAGCTCGAGGATGAGCTCGAAGACGTGCGCGGCGTTCTCGCGGTCGAGGTTGCCGGTGGGCTCGTCGGCGAGCACGCAGGCCGGCTCGGTCACCATGGCGCGCGCAAAGGCGCAGCGCTGGCGCTCGCCGCCCGAAAGCTCGCCCGGCTGATGCTCCAGGCGGGCGCCGAGCCCGACTTCCTCGAGCGCGCGCTTCGCTTTCTCGAGCGCGCGGTCGCGCTCCATGCGCCGGATGAAGAGCGGCATGGCGACGTTCTCGATCGCGGTGAACTCCGGCAGCAGGTGGTGGAACTGGTAGACGAAGCCGAGCGTCGCGTTGCGCGCCAGGCCGCGCTCGGCCTCGCTCATCTCGCTGAACGAGCGCCCGTTGACGAAGATCGTGCCCGAGGTCGGCGTGTCGAGCCCGCCCAGCAGGTGGAGCAGCGTCGACTTGCCCGAGCCCGAGCGCCCCATGATGGCGACCCGCTCGCCGCGATGGATCTCGAGGTCGATGCCGTGCAGGACGGGAACCGGCTGCGGCCCCTGATAGGTCTTCCTCAGGCTGCGGCACGACAGGACCGGCTCGCGCTCGCGAATGACCTCATTCATACCGGAGGGCTTCCGCGGGATTGACGCGCGAGGCGCTCCAGCTCGGGTAGAGCGTCGCGGCAAACGACAGCGCAAGCGCCATCAGGCTGATCGCCAGCACGTCGCCCGCCTGCAGGTCGGAAGGCAGCTCCGGGATCAGGTACACGTCCTTCGACAGGAACTGGATGCCGAGCGCGTGCTCGATGGCCGGCACGATGACGTCGATGTTGAGCGCGGTGACGATGCCGAGCACGACGCCCGCCAGCGTGCCGATCACGCCCATCAGCATGCCCTGCACGACGAAGATCTGCATCACCGAGCCGGGCCGCGCGCCGAGCGTGCGCAGGATCGCGATGTCGGCCTGCTTGTCCTTCACCGCGACGACCAGGGTGGAGACGATGTTGATCGCCGCGACCAGCACGATCAGCGCGAGGATGATGAACATCATGTGCTTCTCGATCTCGACGGCGCGGAAGAAGTTGGCGTGCGTGCGGGTCCAGTCGCTCGCGTACAGATCCTGCGGCAGCTTGGCGAGGAGCTCGCGCGCGACGCTGCGCGCGGCGAACAGATCGTCGAGCTTGAGGCGCACGCCGGTCACGTTGTCGCCGAGCTGGTAGAGCGTCTGCGCGTCCTTCAGGTGCACGAGCGCGAGCCCGGCGTCGGCGTCGGCGATGCCCGCCTCGAAGAGGCCGACCACGGTGAACTGCTTGAGGCGCGGGATCACGCCCGCCGGCGTGACGAGGCCCTGCGGGGCGACCAGTGCCACCTTGTCGCCCGGCAGCGCCGCGAGCCCGCGCGCGAGGTCGGCGCCGAGCACGACGCCGAATTCGCCGGGCTTGAGCGCGTCGAGCGTGCCGAGCTTCATGTGCCGGCCGAGGTCGGCGACCTTCTCTTCCTGATCCGGCAGGATGCCGCGCACGAGCGCGCCGCGCACTGCCTGGCCGGCGGCAAGCATCGCCTGCGCCTGGACGAACGGCGCGGTGGCGAGCACGCGCGGCTGCCCGGCCGCCAGCTTCGCGACCGAGGGCCAGTCGGCCAGCCGGTTGTTGAACGAGGTGATCTGCACGTGCGAGGCGACGCCGAGGATGCGCGTGCGCACCTCCTTCTGGAAGCCGTTCATCACCGACAGCACCACGATCAGCGCCCACACGCCGACCGCGATGCCGATCATCGAAACCAGGGAGTTGATGCCGATGAAGCGGTTGCGCCGCCTGGCGCGCGTGTAGCGCAGGCCGACGAGGAGCTCGTAACGCATGAGCGCGCGAGAATACTACAATCGATTCTCATGAAGCCGTTACTGCCCGGCTGAAGGCATGGACGTCGAGAGTGCGCGGCTCCTTTCCCGACTGATCCGCGGCGAGCGCATCGCGCACCTCGCCACGCTGCGCGCCGGCGCGCCGATGGCGTCGATGACGCTCTACCTGCCGGAGCAGGACTTCTCGGCCTTCTACGTGCATGTCAGCCGCCTCGCCCGGCACACGCAGGACATGCTGCACGACGCCCGCGTCGCGCTGTCGATCAGCGAGACCGACGACCGCCGCGCCGATCCGTTCACGCTGATGCGCGTATCGATCCGCGGCGACGCGCGGCAAATCCCCGATGGGCCGAAAGACGCCTGGCTCGCGCGCTTCCCGGAGCAGGCGATCAACTTCGAGCTGGCCGACTTCTCCTTCTGGAGGATCGCGCCGCGCGACGCGCGCTTCGTCGCCGGCTTCGGCCGCATCCACAACCTTTCTGTCGAGGAGCTCCGTCATGCAAGCCAGTGAGCTGCGCGCGCTGCAGGCGCCAATCAAGGAGAAGTACCGCACCGACCCCTCGGCGGCGGTGGTCACGCTGCGCGCCGAAGGGCGCATCGGCGAGGGCATCGCCTGCCGCGTCGACACCGGAAAGGCGTTGCTCGAGGCCGGGCTGCATCCGGCGAGCGGCGGCAGCGGGCTGCAGGCCTGCTCGGGCGACATGCTGCTCGAGGCGCTCGTCGCCTGCGCCGGCGTCACGCTGAAAGCGGTGGCGACCGCGCTCGGCATCGAGCTGCGCGGCGGCGCCGTGCGCGCCGAGGGCGAGCTCGATTTCCGGGGCACGCTCGGCGTCGCGAAGGACGCGCCGGTCGGCTTCCGCGCCATCCGCCTCGCCTTCGATCTCGACACGCCGGCCTCCGCGGAGCAGAAAAGGAAGCTCATCGAGCTGACCGAGCGCTATTGCGTCGTGCTGCAGACGCTGCGTTCCGGCCCGCCGGTCGCCGTCGCCGTGAATTGAGGATCTTCGGCGTCGATTTCACCTGCGCGCCGCGGCGCGCGAAGCCGATCACCGCGGCCTGCGCGGTCCTGCGCAAGAACGTCCTGCACCTCGAGAGGATCGAGCGCCTCGTGTCGTTCGGCGAATTCGCGGCGCTGCTCGCGCGCCCCGGGCCGTGGGTCGGCGGCTTCGACTTCCCGTTCAGCCTGCCGCGCGAGCTGGTGCGCGACCTCGGCTGGCCGGCCGAGTGGCCGAAGCTTGTCGCGCACTGCGCCTCGTTATCCCGAATGGAATTGCGGAAACTTCTAGACGCCTACCGTGCGTCGCGCGCGGTCGGCAGCAAGTACGCCCACCGCGCCACCGACCATCCGGCCGGCTCGTCGAGCCCGATGAAGCTCGTCAATCCGCCGGTGGCGCTCATGTTCCACGAGGGCGCGCCGCGCATTCTCGCCTCGGGCGTGCGGGTGCCGGCCCTCGCCGACGGCGACGACGGGCGCGTCGCGCTCGAAGCCTATCCCGGGCTGCTGGTGCGCAAGCAGCTCGGCAGCCGCGAGTCCTACAAGAGCGACAC
>DATIVM010000059.1:0-1784 GCA_035465975.1 Usitatibacter sp. | reverse complement strand
GCACACCGGCATCGGCCTCGCGCGCCACAGCAAGGTTCCCGACAGGGCGGCGCTCGAGAAGGCGGCCGAGATCCTGAACGCGGGGAGCAAGGTCGCGATCCTCGCGGGCGCGGGGGCGCTGCACGCCACCGACGAGCTCGTCGAGACCGCGGAGATCCTCGGCGCCGGCATCGCGAAGGCGCTGCTCGGCAAGGCGGCGGTGCCCGACGACCTTCCGTTCGTCACCGGCTCCATCGGCCTGCTCGGGACGAAGCCCAGCTGGGACCTCATGACCGAGTGCGACACCTTCCTCATGGTGGGCTCGGCATTCCCCTATTCCGAGTTCCTGCCCGAGGAAGGCCAGGCGCGCGGCGTGCAGATCGACATCGACGGCCGCATGGTGAGCCTGCGCTATCCGATGGAGCTGAACCTCGTCGGCGACTCGAAGGAGACGCTGCGCGCGCTGATCCCGTTGCTGCGCCGCAAGGAGGACCGCTCGTGGCGCGGGCAGATCGAGGCCAACGTGAAGCGCTGGTGGGAGGTGCTCGAGAAGCGCGCCATGAACGAGGCGAGCCCGGTGAACCCGCAGCGCGTGTTCTGGGAGCTCTCGCCGCGCCTGCCCGACGGCGCGATCCTCAGCGCGGATTCGGGATCGACCGCGAACTGGTACGCGCGCGACATCCGGATCCGCCGCGGCATGAAGGCCTCCCTCTCCGGCGGCCTCGCGACCATGGGCCCGGGCGTGCCCTACGCCATCGCCGCGAAGTTCACGAACCCGGACAAGGTGGCGATCGCGCTGGTGGGCGACGGCGCGATGCAGATGAACGGCATCAATGGCCTCATCACCATCTCCAAGTACTGGAAGCGCTGGGCCGATCCGCGGCTCGTCGTGATGGTGCTCAACAACCGCGACCTGAACCAGGTGACCTGGGAGCAGCGCGTGATGGAGGGCGATCCCAAGTACGCGCCCTCGCAGGACGTCCCCGATTTCCCCTACGCCCGCTACGCGGAGCTGCTGGGCCTCGTCGGCGTGCGCGTCGACCGGCCCGAGCAGCTCGGCCCGGCCTGGGAGCGGGCGTTCGACGCCGACCGCCCGGCGCTCGTCGAGGTGATCGCCGACCCGAACGTGCCGCCGATCCCGCCGCACATCAGCAGCAAGCAGGCGAAGGCATACGTCGAGGCGCTGCTCAAGGGCGACGTGAACGCGCTCGGCATCGTGAAGGCGTCCGCGAAGGAAGTCTGGGCGTCGCTCGTGCCGGCGCATCCCAAGTAGGGTGCCATGGACGGCGGACGCCCGACCGCTCCGATCGCCGCGGTCGCGGTGGACGCTTTCACGATCCCGACCGACGCGCCGGAGTCCGACGGCACCCTCGAATGGGATTCGACCACGCTGGTCCTCGCGCGCATCGACGCGGCGGGCCGGCGCGGCCTCGGCTATTCGTACGCCGATACCGCCACCGCGACGCTCATCCGCGACAAGCTCGCGCCGCTGCTGATGGGGCGCGACGCGTGGAGCGTCAACGCGCGCTGGATCGACATGGTGCGAGCGATCCGCAACCTCGGCCGGCCCGGCATCTGCTCCATGGCGATCTCGGCGCTCGACACCGCGCTGTGGGACCTGAAGGCGAAGCTCCTCGGCGTCTCGCTCGCGGATCTCCTCGGAATGGCGCGCGAATCGATCGTGGCGTACGGCAGCGGCGGGTTCACCTCCTATTCGACGGACCGGTTGCGCGCGCAGCTCGGCGGATGGGCGCGCGAAGGCCTCGGCGCCGTGAAGATGAAGGTGGGGCGCGATGCCGCGGCCG
>DATIVM010000058.1:0-2370 GCA_035465975.1 Usitatibacter sp. | reverse complement strand
GCATGGGTGTAGAGGGCGCCCGCATGGGTGTTGTCCCACTTGAGCGCCGCGGCGGCGCCGTCCGCGTCGCCGCCTTCGGCGAAGAGGTCCGCCATGTTGACGACCACGATCCGCCACGCGATGAAAGCGCCGATCGCCGCCAGGACCATCAGCCTGGTGAACCCGACGACCCCTTTTGCGATCTGCTGCATTCGATGCGGCGATTCCCTGGTGCGGTGGCGCCGCTATTGTGTCACGGGTCGGCGGCTGCCCTCCAGCCGCTGCTAACATTCGGCGTTTGCCGCGCGTCAAGGGCGGCCGCCGGGAAATGGATAGCTTGTTGAAGCACAAACGCTTCTGGATTCTTTGCGGGGCGGCCTTCGTCGCCCTCGTCGTCTACCTCTCCCTCACCCCTCATCCCCTCGACGTGCCGAGCGTTTACGACCTCAAGACCGGCCACATGCTCGCCTATGCCTGGCTGATGTTCTGGTTCTCGCAGATCTACCGCCGCCCGTGGCAGCGCGTCGGCTTCGCCCTGGGGTTCCTCGCGCTCGGCGTCGCGCTCGAATACGTGCAGGGCTGGGTGGGACGGGACTTCGCCTATACCGACATGCGCGATGACGGATTCGGCATCGCCATCGGCGCCCTGCTCGCCTTGACCCCGCTCGGAGGAACACTCGCGATGATCGAAGCATGGCGGCGCTCATGAGGATCCTCGTCACCGGAGCCGCGGGCTTCATCGGCTACCACCTCTCCCGCCGCCTGCTCGATCGCGGCGATGCCGTCGTGGGCCTCGACAACATGAACGCGTACTACGACGTCACGCTGAAGGAGGCGCGCCTCGCGCGCCTCTCCCAAAGCCGGGCGTTCGAGCTCGCGCGCATCGATCTCGCGGACACTTCCGCGATGCAGGCGCTCTTCGCGAAGGGCCGCTTCGACGCGATCGTGAACCTCGCCGCCCAGGCCGGCGTGCGCTATTCGCTCGAGAACCCGCGCGCGTACGTGGACTCGAACATCGTGGGCTTCCTCAACATCCTCGAGGGTGCGCGACACCGCGGGACCGGGCACCTGGTGTTCGCGTCCAGCAGCTCGGTCTACGGCATCAACACGGGGCTTCCCTTCGGCGAGCGGCAGAACACCGACCACCCTGTCGCGATGTACGGCGCCACGAAGAAGGCGAACGAGGCGATGGCGCACTCGTACGCGCACCTCTTCGGCATCCCGTCCACGGGCCTGCGCTTCTTCACGGTGTACGGTCCCTGGGGGCGCCCGGATATGGCGCTCTTCAGGTTCACGAAAGGCATCCTCGCGGGCGAGCCGATCCCCGTCTTCAACGAAGGGAAGATGATCCGCGACTTCACCTACGTGGACGACATCGTCGAAGGCGTGGTGCGCGTGATCGACCGGCCTCCGTCGGCCGATCCGAGTTGGAACGGGAATCGTCCGGATCCGGCCACGAGCAGCGCGCCGTGGCGCATCTTCAACATCGGCAACAACCAGCGCGTGGAGCTGATGGCGTACATCCGCGCGCTGGAGGCGGCGCTCGGGAAGAAGGCGAAGCTGGATCTCCTGCCGATGCAGCCGGGCGACGTTCCCGCCACCGAGGCCGATACGTCGGCGCTCGAGGCCGCGACCGGCTTCCGACCCTCGACGCCCGTGGAGGAGGGGGTCCGCCGCTTCGTGGACTGGTATCGCGAGTACTACGCGGTGTGAGCGGCGGGGGCGCGCGCGCCCTCCCGCGAGAGGAAGTCCTCGTAGGCGATCGCGATCCCGCGCTCGAGCTCCACTTCCGGGCGCCATCCGAGCGAGAACATGCGCGAGACGTCGAGGAGCTTGCGCGGCGTCCCGTCGGGCTTCGTCGCGTCCCAGCGGATCGTGCACTCGGCGCCCACCACGCGGCACACGAGCTCCGTGAGCTCGCGGATGGTGACGTCGGTCCCGGTCCCGATGTTGACGAGGGGCAGCCGTGCGCCGGGAAGCGCCGCGACCACGTCCTTCCATTCCCTCTCGAGCAGCACGACGCACGCGCGCGCGAGGTCGTCGCTCAGCAGGAACTCGCGCCGCGGGCTTCCCGTTCCCCAGGCCGTCATCTCGCGGCGGCCGGCGAGCTTCGCCTCGTGCGCCTTGCGGATGAGCGCCGGCAGCACGTGCGAGGTCGCGAGGTCGTAGTTGTCCCCGATGCCGTAGAGGTTCGTCGGCATCGCGCACACGAACTGCGTCCCGTACTGCTCGTTGAAGGCGCCGCACATCTCGATGCCGGCGATCTTGGCGATCGCGTAGGCGCGATTGGTCTCTTCCAGCGGCCCTGTGAGCAGGTACTCCTCCCGGAGCGGCTGCGGCGCCTCTCGCGGGTAGATGCACGAGCTTCCGAGGAAGACGAACCGCCGGACC
>DATIVM010000057.1:0-2918 GCA_035465975.1 Usitatibacter sp. | reverse complement strand
GTAGCTCGCGATGAGCTCCACGTCGTCGCCCCGCGCGCGCAGGGGCGGCATCTCGAGTGGAAATACGTTCAGGCGGTGGTACAGGTCCTCGCGCAGCTTCCCGGCGCGCACCGCCTCGCGCGGGTCGCGGTTGGTGGCCGCGATGATGCGCACGTCGGTCTCGATGGTCTTCGAGGTGCCGATGCGCATGAACGTGCCGGTCTCGAGCACGCGCAGCAGCCGCACCTGCAGCTCGAGCGGCATCTCGGTGATCTCGTCGAGGAAGAGGGTGCCGCCGTCGGCCTGCTCGAAGTAGCCCTTGTGCTGCCGGTCCGCACCCGTGTAGCTGCCGCGCTCGTGGCCGAACATCTCGTTCTCGATCAGGTTCGGCGAGATCGCGCCGCAGTTGATCGCGAGGAACGGGTGCTTGCGCCGCCGCGAGAGCTCGTGGATGGTGCGCGCGACGATCTCCTTGCCGGTGCCGCTCTCGCCGAGCAGCAGCACGGTCGCTTCGGTGGGCGCGACGCGCGCGATCTTGTCGTAGACCTCCTGCATGAGCGGCGAGCGTCCCACCAGGCGGCCGAAGCGGCCGAGCCGCCGCAGCTCGTCGCGCAGCGCGCCGATCTCGGCGCGCAGCTCCCCGCTCTTCGGCACGCGCGAGAGCACCGCCTTCAGGCGCTGCAGGTTCACCGGCTTGGTGAGGTAGTCGGAGGCGCCGAGACGCAGGGCCTCGACCGCGCTTTCCACGCTCGCGTGGCCCGTGATGAGGATCGTCTCGATGGAGGAGCGGTCCTCGAGGTCCTCGAAGAGATCCATGCCGCTCCCGTCCGGAAGCCGCAGGTCCATGAGGACCACGTCGGGCCTCTGGCGCACGAGCTGGATGCGCGCCTCGGCGACGCTTCCCGCGCACGCCGTGGTGAATCCTTCCGCCGCCGCGAGCGCCGCAAGGGCTTCGCGCGTGTTGGCATCGTCGTCGACGATGAGGACATGTGACATGAGTCGATGGCTCCAGCCAGGTACAAGTAAGGGGTGCGTCCGGAGAAAGGATGACGCTCCGCGATGCGAAGTTTTTTCCATGGTGAACTCGCGCGCAGCGGAAGGCTGTCGGCCGAGTCCTACAGTCGGCGCACGGAGCGAGCACGCGGCGGGCGCCGCGTGCGGGGGGCGAGGGCGTGCGATCAGGAAGCGCAGGCGCGCTTCCAGTAGGGCGCGCGGCCGTAGTAGTCGTGCACCCCGGTGGCCCAAGCCTCGTCGGCCATGGCGGGCCAGTGGTCGCGGTCGAATCCGGGCGCGCGATCGAGCCGCTCGCGCTCCACGTCGAGCACGAAGCACTGGCGCGGCGCGTCGAGCGTGAGCGCCTCCCAGGGAATCGCGAAGAGCTTCGCGCCGAGGCCGAACACGCCGCCCCTCGCGAGCACCGCGTAGGCCACGCGCCCGCTCGGCACGTCGATCATCACGTGCTCGAGCTGGCCGAGCTCCTCGCCGCGGCGGTTGACGATGCGATCGCCGCCGAGGCCGGCGCACGACATCACGAACGGACCGGGACCCGGAGACGACGCGATGGGCTGCGCGTTCTCGATGCGCGCGCCGCCCCCGGCGGAAGAGGGCGGCAGCGGATCCCGTCCCGGATGGAGGCGACCCATGGCGGCCCTACCCGGGATTCACCGAGACATGCGACTCCACGCGCATCACGCCGGTGGGCGCCTGCGCGTGCGCTTCGGCCGCAGCCAGCTGCTCGGGCGAGCGAACCGTGCCGGTGAGGCTCACCACGCCGTGCGTGGTGGAGACCGAAAGGTCCGCACCCGCGAGATCCGGATCGGTCCGCAGCGCGTGGGCCGCGCCGGCCGTGATCTCCTCGTCGGAAGGCGGACGCGCGCGCGGAGCGAGAAGGGAGGAGGCCGGCTTCGGCCGCGCCGCCGTCGAAGCGGCCTCCCCTTCCGGGCCGCGCCTCGCCGCAGGCTGCTCCTGCGGTGCCGTCGGCGGCGCGGCGCGCGGGGCGATGGGCCGGTCGCACGCGACGAGAACGAGCGCGGCCGCGACGCACGAGGCGGCGGCGAGCGCGGGGGGCTGCTTGCGGGTCACCTTTCGAGCTCCGTTTTCGTATCGCACGCCGTTCATGCAGCACGTCCCGTGCCAGCGGGCGCGGCGCCGCGGAACAACGCGCGCCGCGCTCCCGCAAAAGCGGCGACGCCATGGCACGGGCCTTGCGATCGGACGCATGGCACGGGCCTTGCGATCGCCAGTGCACCGTTTCCGTCATCCAAACTTCCGAAGGAGTGTTTCCATGGCCAGGTCGAACAGGTCCGCCGCATCGCTTCCCGTCGCGCTCGAGCTGCTGGCGAGCGACCACCGCAAGGTCGAGGCGCTCTTCGATCGCTTCGACGAGGAGAAGGAGGACGGCGAGGAATCGCGCCGCGACCTCGCCGAGCGCATCTGCAAGGAGCTCACCGCGCACACGCGCATCGAGGAGGAGATCTTCTACCCCTGGCTGCGCGAGAATCTCGACGCGGAGAGCCGCGACCTCATCGACGAGGCGCTCGTCGAGCACGCGACCGCGAAGGACCTCATCGCGCAGATCGAGGGCGCGGGCGACGTCGACGAGACCTACGACGCGCGCGTGAAGGTGCTCGGCGAATATGTCCGGCACCACGTGCGCGAGGAGGAGAACGAGATCTTTCCGCAGGTGGCGGGCGAGCAGGACGAGCTCGACGAGCTCGGCCAGGAGATGCACGCGTGCAGGGCCGAGCTCATGGAGGAGCTGGGGCTTCCCGCACAGGGCGAGGACGAGGGGGCCGGCATGGGCAAGGCGACGCGCGCACGGCGTCCCGAAGCGCGGCAGCCCGCGCAGCGCAGCTCGCATTGAACCGCACGACGGCGCGCGGCGGCGCCGCGAAGCGCCGCCGCCGCGTGCGTCGCCTGCGTTTCATCTACGCCGGACG
>DATIVM010000056.1:0-4328 GCA_035465975.1 Usitatibacter sp. | reverse complement strand
GCAACGTCGCGCTCAAGACCTCCGAGGGCCTCGCGCGCATGCTGGGCGACTTCCTCAAGGAGGAGTACACCCGCAACGTCTTCACCCGGCTCGCCGCGCTCGTCTCCTGGCCGGTGATCCGGGCGTTCCGCCGCCGGGTCGACCATCGCCGCTACAACGGCGCGGCGCTGCTGGGATTGCGCGGCATCGTGGTGAAGAGCCACGGCTCCGCCGACCGCCTCGCGTTCGCCACCGCGATCGAGCGCGCCGCGAACGAGGCGAGCCACGGGCTCCTCGAGCGCATCGGCGAGGAGATCGCCGCGTTCGCGCCCCTCGCGCAGCCCGGGCCGCCCTCCGCGGAGGCGGCGGCATGAGCGCCTATTCGCGCATCACGGGCACCGGGAGCTACCTGCCGGAGAAGATCCTCACCAACCGCGACCTGGAATCGATGGTCGAGACGAGCGACGAGTGGATCGTCGCCCGCACCGGCATCCGCGAGCGCCACGTCGCGGCCGACGGGCAGTTCGCGAGCGATCTCGCGCTCGAGGCGTGCCGAAACGCGCTCGCCGCCGCGCGGCGCACCGCGGACGACGTCGACCTCATCATCGTCGCCACCTCCACGCCCGACATGGTGTTCCCGTCGACCGCATGCCTGCTGCAGGGCAAGCTCGGCGTCACGCGCGGTGCCGCCTTCGACCTGCAGGCCGTGTGCTCCGGCTTCGTCTACGCGCTCGCGACCGCCGACCTCTACGTGCGCTCGGGCCGCTTCCGCTGCGCGCTGGTGGTGGGCGCGGAAGTCTTCTCCCGCATCCTCGACTGGAAGGACCGCTCCACCTGCGTGCTCTTCGGCGACGGCGCGGGCGCCGTGGTGCTCGAGCCCTCCGAGGAGCCGGGCATCCTCTCCAGCCACCTGCACGCCGACGGCCGCCACGCGGCGATCCTCAACACGCCGGGCCACGTGTGCCACGGGGCGGTGCTGGGCGATCCCACGCTCAAGATGGACGGCGCGGCGGTCTTCAAGCTCGCGGTGCGCGTGCTCGAGGAGAACGCCCACGAGGCGCTCGCGGCCAACGGCTTGACGATCGGCGACGTCGACGCGTACGTCGCGCACCAGGCCAACGTGCGCATCATCACGCACGTGGCGAAGAAGCTCGGCATTCCCGAGTCGCGCTGCGTGATCACGGTGGACCGCCACGCCAACACCTCGGCCGCCTCGGTGCCCCTCGCGCTCGACGTCGCGGTGCGCGACGGGCGCGTGAAGCGCGGCGACACCGTGCTGCTGCAGGGCGTGGGCGGCGGCTTCACCTGGGGCTCCGTGCTCCTCAAGTACTGATCGAACGGCTCGAAATGCTCGCCATCGTCTTCCCCGGACAGGGTTCCCAATCGGTCGGCATGATGAAGGGCTTCGGCGCGGATCCCGGTGTCGAGGCGACGTTCCGCGAGGCGGGCGAGCTCGCCGGCGTGGACTACTGGTCGATGGTGAACGACGGGCCGGCGGAGGCGCTCAACCAGACCGTGAACACGCAGCCGCTGATGCTCGTCGCGGGCGTCGCCTGCTGGCGCGCGTGGCGCGCGCGCGGCGGGCCGATGCCCGCGTGGTTCGCCGGCCACAGCCTCGGCGAGTACACGGCGCTCGTCGCCGCGGGCGCGCTCGATTTCGCCGACGCGGTCCCGCTCGTCCGCTTCCGCGCGCAGGCGATGCAGGAAGCCGTGCCCGAGGGCACCGGCGGCATCGCCGCGATCCTCGGCCTCGACGACGCGAAGCTCCCCGAGCTGTGCGCGACCTGCAGCTCGGGAGGCGAGGTCGTGGAGCCTGCGAACCTCAACTCCCCCGGGCAGGTGGTGATCGCGGGCCACCGCGGCGCCGTCGAGCGCGCCATGGCGGTCGCGAAGGAGCTGGGCGCCAAGCGCGCCGTGATGCTTCCGATGAGCGCGCCTTCCCATTGCAGCCTGATGCGGCCCGCGGCGGAGCGGCTGCGCGAGCGGCTCGCGCAGGTCACGCTGCGTGCGCCCTCGGTGCCCGTCGTCCACAACCGCTTCGTCGCCTCCTTCGACGATCCCGGCCGCATCCGCGAGGCGCTCGTCGAGCAGCTCGACCATCCGGTGCGCTGGATCGAGACGGTGCAGTATCTGGCGCAGCATGGCGTGAAGCGCATCGTCGAGTGCGGGCCGGGCAAGGTGCTCACGGGGCTCGTGAAGCGCATCGCACCGGACGTGGGAGCGATCGCGATCCAGGATTCGGCGGCGCTCGAAGCCGCCATCGCAAACGGGTGAGAGCATGCTGAAGGAGCAGGTGGCCATCGTCACGGGCGCCTCCCGCGGCATCGGGGAGGCGATCCTCGCGGCGCTCGCGCGCGCCAACGCGACGGTGGTCGGGACCTCGACCACGGAGAAGGGCGCCGAGGGCATCACGCGCAGGATTTCGGAACTCGGCGCGAGGGGCGCGGGCAAGGTGCTCGACGTGCGCGACGCCGCGCGCTGCGCGGCGCTGGTGGAGGAGGTGCAGTCCCAGCTCGGCCCGGTCGCGATCCTCGTGAACAACGCGGGCATCACTCGCGACAACCTGCTCGCGCGCATGAAGGACGAGGAGTGGGACGAGATCCAGGCGACCAACCTCAAGTCCGTCTTCGCGATGTCGCGCGCGGTCCTGCGCGGAATGATGAAGGCGCGCAGCGGGCGCATCGTGAACGTGACCTCGGTGGTCGGCTTCACCGGCAACGCCGGCCAGGCGAATTACGCCGCGGCGAAGGCCGGCATCGTCGGCTTCTCGAAGTCGCTCGCTCGCGAGGTGGGCAGCCGCAACATCACGGTGAACTGCGTGGCGCCCGGCTTCATCGAGACCGACATGACGCGCGCGCTCTCCGAGGACCAGGCGAAGAAGCTGGTCGAGAGCGTGCCGCTGGGGCGCCTCGGGCGCGTCGAGGACGTCGCCCAGGCGGTGCTCTACCTGTGCTCGCCGGGCGCCTCCTACGTGACCGGGGCGACCCTGCACGTGAACGGCGGGATGTACATGGATTGAGCGCCGCGGCGGGCCGGGAGCGGCCCACCGCTATGGTAGAATTGAGCGTTTTTTTGCCGCATCACAAACCAGAATCCGCTTGGAGGAAGTCGATGGACAACATTGAAGCCCGCGTGAAGAAGATCGTCGCCGAGCAGCTCGGAGTGGCCGAGGCCGACATCAAGAACGAATCTTCCTTCGTCGAAGACCTGGGCGCGGACTCCCTCGACAACGTGGAGCTCGTGATGGCGCTCGAGGAGGAGTTCGAGTGCGAGATCCCCGACGAGGATGCGGAGAAGATCACCAACGTCCAGCAGGCCATCGACTACGTCAAGGCCCACGTCAAGCAGTAAGCCCGCGGGGAACGTTTCCCTCGCGCGGCCCGAGCGGCACGCGCCGCGCCCAAAACCATGTCGAAGCGAAGAGTCGTCGTAACCGGGCTGGGCATCGTCTCGCCCGTGGGCAACACCGTCCGCGAGGCCTGGGACAACCTCGTCCACGGAAGGACCGGGGTCGGCCCCATCACGAGGTTCGACGCCTCGGCGCTCACCACGCGCATCGCCGCGGAGGTGAAGGGCTTCAAGGCGGCGGACTGGATGCCCCTCAAGGAGACGCGCCGCTCCGACACCTTCATCCACTACGGCCTCGCGGCCTCGAAGATGGCCCTCGACGACGCGGGCCTCGCGATCGACGACTCGAACGCCGAGCGGATCGGCGTCGTGGTCGGCTCGGGCATCGGCGGGCTGCCGATGATCGAGGAGAACATCCGCGAGATGATCGCGAAGGGCCCGCGGCGCCTGTCGCCCTTCTTCGTGCCCGGCACCATCATCAACATGGTCGCGGGACTCATCTCGATCCAGTACGGTGCGAAGGGGCCGAACGTCTCCATGGTCTCCGCCTGCACCACGAGCTCGCACTGCGTGGGCGAGGCCGGCCGCATGATCGAGTACGGCGACGCCGACATCATGATCGCGGGCGGCGCCGAGGCCTGCGTGAACATGTCGGGCGTGGGCGGCTTCTGCTCGTGCAAGGCGCTTTCCGAGCGCAACGACGATCCGGCCACCGCCTCGCGGCCCTTCGACAAGGACCGCGACGGGTTCGTCCTGGGCGAGGGCGCGGGCATCCTCATCCTCGAGGAGCTGGAGCACGCGAAGCGGCGCGGCGCGCGCATCTACGCCGAGCTCTGCGGCATGGGGATGAGCGCCGACGCGAACCACATCACCGCGCCCAACATGGACGGCCCGCGCCGCGCGATGCTCAACGCGCTCCGCATCGCGGGCCTCAACCCCGAGGACGTGCAGTACGTGAACGCGCACGGCACCTCCACCCCGCTCGGGGACGCCAACGAGAC
>DATIVM010000055.1:0-6757 GCA_035465975.1 Usitatibacter sp. | reverse complement strand
TATTGCAACGGCCCGATCGGCGCGTACTCCGAGGTGAAGATCCACCCGGCCGAGCGCTGCGTGAAGCTGCCCGACGGAATCGGCTTCGAGCAGGCCGCCTGCATGATGCTGCAGGGCCTCACCGTGCAGTACCTGCTGCGCCGCATGCTGTACGTGCCCAAGGCCGGCGACACGGTGCTCTGGCATGCGGCCGCGGGCGGCGTGGGCCTCATCGCGTGCCAGTGGGCGAAGGCGATCGGCGTGAACGTCATCGGCACGGTGAGCTCCGAGGAGAAGGCGAAGCTCGCACGCGACAACGGCTGCGCGCACACGGTCATCTACACCAGGGAGGACTTCGTCGCGCGCGTGAACGAGATTACCGGCGGGAAGAAAGTGCCGGTGGTGTACGACGGCGTGGGCAAGGACACCTTCATGAAGTCCCTCGACTGCCTGCAGGGCCGCGGCCTCATGGTGAGCTTCGGCAACGCCTCGGGCCCGGTGGGGCCGACGGACCTGTCCATCCTTTCCGCCAAGGGCTCGCTCTACGTGACGCGCCCGACGCTCATGGGCTACGTCGCGAAGCGCGACGAGCTGCTCGCCGCGTCGAAGGAGCTCTTCGACCTGGTCCTCTCGGGCAAGGTGAAGATCGCGCCGCGCCAGACCTACGCGCTCAAGGATGCGGCCCAGGCGCACCGCGACCTCGAATCGCGCAAGACGACCGGCTCCACCGTCCTGCTGCCCTAGTTCCCGGGGGCCATCCCGGCCCCCTTGATCAGCACCCCCGGCCGGGGCTAGCCTGATCCAATCAGGCGATGCCTCGAGCCGCCTTGCGACTCCCGACACCGCTCCTTTTCGATACGCGACTGGAAAGGAGGGTCCCCATGGGAAGGATGTACGTCACGCTGCCCGACGTCGCGAGCGCGCGCTCGCTCGCGAACGATCTGCTCCTCGCGCGGATCGAGGACCGACACATGCGCTTCCTCGCCCGCCGCGGCACCGACCTCGGCGAGCTGCACGAGGCTTCCTACTTCCACAAGACCGACGCGATCCACGGCGCCTTCGTGGGCCTGGTGATCGGCGGCGTCCTCGGCGCGCTGGTGGGCGCGGTCCTGGTGAACTTCCCGCCGCAAGGCGCCTCGCTCGAGATGGTGGCGATCCTCATTTCGGCGATCGTCGGCGCGCTCCTCGGCGTGTGGGTCGCGACGATGGTGGGCCTCCAGGTGCCGAACTCGCGGCTGCGCGGCTTCGAGAAGGACCTCGACGACGGGCGCGTGCTGCTGATGCTCGACGTGCCCGCGCGCCGCTTCGAGGAGCTGCGCGAGATCATCGCGCGCAAGCACCCGGAGGCGGTCGATCGCGGCTACGAGCCCACGGTGCCGGCGTTCCCGTAGCGGCGGCGCCGGGCGCGAACGGGAAGCGCCGCGAGGGTCGGATAGAATCGCGGGCTCCCGTTCTTCCGCGCATCCGCCGTGGCCCTGCTGCTCCGCGAATCCGACGTCGAGAGACTCCTCACCATGAAGGACACGCTCGATCTCGTCGAGCGTGTCCACCGCGAATACTCCACCGGCCAGGCGATCGACGTGCCGCGCGAGCGCACGCGCCTGCCGAATGCCGCCCTGCAGGTCCTGCAGGGCGCCGTCCCTTCCATGGGCGTGTTCGGCTACAAGGCCTACACCTCGAGCCGCGAGGGCGTGCGCTTCCTCGTCTACGCGTTCAACGCCGAGCGCGGCAACCTCGAGGCGGTGGTCGAGGCGAACCATTTGGGCATGATGCGCACGGGCGCCGCGGGCGGCATCGCGGCGAAGTGGCTCGCGCGCGACGATGCGAAGGTGGCGGGTCTCTTCGGCGCGGGCTGGCAGGCGCAGGGGCAGCTCGAGGCGCTCGCCGCGGTGCGCGGCCTCGAGCGCGTGAAGGTGTTCTCGCGCACCGCGGAGAAGCTCGCGAGGTTCTGCGCGAGGATGCGCGAGCGCCTGTCCATCGAGGTGGTTCCCGCCGCCTCGCCCGAGGCTGCGGTGAAGGCGAGCGACATCGTGGTGACGATCACCACCTCCGCCACGCCGGTCTTCGACGGCGAGTGGCTCGCGCCCGGCACGCACGTGAATGCCGCGGGCTCCAACTCGCTGCTGCGCCGGGAGATCGACGAGACGACGGTGCGCCGCGCGCAGCCCGTGGTGGTGGACTCGCGTCCCTCGGCGGTCAAGGAGGCCGGGGACCTCCTGCCCGCGCTCGAGAAGGGGCGGCTGCACGCGGGCGGCCTCACGGAGCTGGGCGAGGTGATCGCCGGCATCCGCCCGGGGCGCACCTCCCGCGAGCAGATCACCCTCTTCGAGTCGCAGGGCATGGCGATCCAGGACCTGGTCATCGCCGCCCACCTGCTGCGCCTCGCCCGCGAGCGGGGCATGGGCAGCGAGCTCGACCTCGCCCGCTGAAGCGGCGCCCGCGCCCATGTAAGATGGGCGCACCGCAACACCGTCCACGGGCCCAGCCCCCCACGAAAGGCCCGGGATCCAGGGAGAAGCGATGAAGACCGCGTTCTGGAAGGCGGACTGGTTCCTCGGATTGGTCATCGCCGTGGCGCTCCTCGGCTTCGCGCGCACGTCCGGCTTCGTCCCGGGCCTGGAGCGCTGGGCCTACGACCTCGGCGTGCGCATGACCTCCAAGCCGCCGAGCGAGCGCATCGCGGTGATCGCCATCGACGAGACGTCGATCGCCAACATCGGGCGCTGGCCGTGGTCGCGCGAGGTGATCGCGAAGCTCGTCGACCAGCTCGCCGCCGCCCACGCCAAGGTGATCGGCGACACCGTCTTCTTCTTTGAGCCGCAGAAGGACCCCGGCCTCGCCTACGTGCAGAAGGCGCTCGACGCGCTCCACAAGGGATGGCCGGCACCCGCGGCGCAGCCGGAGGCTCCCGGCGTGGCGCCGATCGGGGCGGCCACGCCCGCCGCGCAGCCGCAGGCACCCGCGGAGGTGGCCGAGGCCGAGCGCATCCTCGAGGACGCATCCTCCGCGCTGGACAGCGACGCGCACCTCGCGGCGAGCGTGAAGAAGGCCGGCAACGTGCTGCTGCCGCTCGCCTTCGGCGAGCTCTCGTTCGTACCGCCGCCCGGCCGTCCCGACAAGCCGCTCCCCGACTACGTGCGCCGCAACACGATCGGCGCGGCGACCGCCGGCGGCGGCTCCTTCATGTACGCGAACGGCGTGCTCGTGCCCATCGAGTCCATCGGCGCCGGCGCGGGAGGCATGGGGCACCTCACCAGCATGCTCGACGAGGACGGCGCCGTGCGCTTCGAGCCGCTGATCCTCGACTATTACGGCGAGCAGATTCCGTCGCTCGCGCTCTTGATCGCCGCGAAGAGCCTCAACCTGGGTCCGAAGGACATCACGGCGAGCATCGGCCAGAGCGTGAGCCTCGGCGGGAAGACCATCCGCACCGACGAGCTGGGCCGGATGTACACGTACTTCTACAAGGACCGCGACGGCCGGCCCGCCTTCCCGATCGATTCCTTCTTCGACGTCTACAGCGGCAAGATCCCCGCGAGCAAGTACGCGGGCAAGATCGTCCTCATCGGCGCGACCGCGACCGGCGTGGGCGCGAGCCAGGTGACGCCGATCTCCGCGCAGATGAATCCGGTCACCACGCTCGCGCACTCGGTCTCCTCGATCCTGCAGGAGCACTTCTTCGTCGCGCCGTCGTGGGGGCCGCTCGCCACGTTCGGCATCTACCTCGCGGTCGCCCTCTACCTCATGCTGCTCCTGCCGCGGCTCGGCGCCGGCATGGGCGCGGCGCTGAGCGCGGTGATCCTCGTCGCCCTCTTCGGGGCGCACCTCGCGCTCATGACGGGACCGGGGCTGTGGCTCGAGCTCATGCTGCCCGCGACGCTGCTCGTGCTCGGCCACGCGCTCCTCACCACCAAGCACTACCTCGTCACCGAGCGCGGCAAGGAGAAGGCGGACGTCGAGAGCGGCGAGTCGAACCGCATGCTGGGGCTCGCGTTCCAGCAGCAGGGCCAGCTCGACATGGCGTTCGACAAGTTCCGCAAGGCCCCGCTCAACGAGGAGGTGATGGAGAACCTCTACAACCTCGCCCTCGATTTCGAGCGCCGCCGCCAGTTCAACAAGGCGGAGAACGTGTTCCGCTACATGGCGACCTTCGACGCGAAGTTCCGCGACATCCGGGAGCGGCTCGAGCGCGCCAAGCAGCTCTCCGAGACCATCATCCTCGGCGGCTCGGCCGGGGCGCGCACCAACGCCGGCACCATGATCCTGCAGGGCGGCGCCGCCGAGAAGCCGATGCTCGGGCGCTACCAGGTGGAGAAGGAGCTCGGCAAGGGCGCGATGGGCGTGGTGTACGCCGGGAAGGATCCGAAGATCGGCCGCGTCGTCGCGATCAAGACCATGGCGCTTTCCTCGGAGTTCGAGGCCGACGAGCTCGCCGAGGCGAAGGAGCGCTTCTTCCGCGAGGCCGAGACCGCCGGGCGCCTCGCGCACCCGAACATCGTCACGATCTACGACGCGGGCGAGGAGCACGACCTGTGCTACATCGCGATGGAGCTGCTGAAGGGCAAGGACCTCGTGCCCTACACGAAGCAGCCCAACCTGCTCCCGCCCGACAAGGTGCTCTCGATCGTCGAGCGCGTCGCCGAAGCCCTGGGCTACGCGCACTCGATGGGCATCGTGCACCGCGACATCAAGCCCGCGAACATCATGTACGAGCCGGAGAGCGACACCGTGAAGGTGACCGACTTCGGCATCGCGCGCATCACCGACTCGTCGAAGACCAAGACCGGGATGGTGCTCGGCACGCCGTCGTACATGTCGCCCGAGCAGCTCGCCGGCAGGAAGATCGACGGGCGCAGCGACCTCTTCTCGCTCGGCGTCACGCTCTACCAGATGCTCACCGGGAAGCTCCCCTTCGAGGGCGAGTCGATGACCCAGCTCATGTTCGCCATCGCCAACAACGCGCACGCGCCGATCCGAAGCATCGACGCGTCGCTGCCCACGTGGATCGAGGCGGTGATCCACAAGGCGCTCGCCAAGGATTTCGAGAAGCGCTTCCAGGCCGGTGGCGAGCTCGCCGAGGCGATCCGCCAGGGGCGCAGGAGCGGCGCCTCGGCGCCTTCCGCCGATGCCCGGGCCTGAGCCGAAGGTCGCGCGCGAGCCGCTGCACACGCGCGCGATCGAGATCCGCGGCTTCAAGCGCGCCGACGGCCTGTACGACGTCGAGGCGCAGCTCGTCGACACCAAGTCCTTCGAGTTCCCCGTCGCGGGCGGCGTGCGCCAGCCCGGGGAGGCGATCCATTCCATGTGGCTGCGCATCACCGTCGACCGGAGCCTCACGATCGTCGAGGCGGAGGCGCGCATGGACGCCGTTCCGTACCGGGACTACTGCGGGACCATCGCCCCGGCCTACCGGAAGCTGGTGGGCTTGTCCATCGGCCCGGGCTATCTCAAGAAGGTCCGCGAGCTCTTCGGCGGGATCCACGGCTGCACGCACGTGACCGAGCTCGCGGCCGCGCTCGCCACCGGCGCGTTCCAGACCATGGCGGGGCAGCGCCTGCTGCCCGCCGAGAAGAAGCCGCCGCAGCTCGATGGCTGCCATGCCCTCGTCACCACGGGGCCGGCGGTGGCCCGCTTCTACCCGCGCTGGTACCGCGGCACCGAGCCCATCGAGCCGGCGGACGAGGCCGACCACCACTAGCTTCGTCGCTGCTCCTTCCGGACCACGCCGACGCGGAGCGCCGGCGCGACCGCGGCCGCAAGCCGTTGCCCTAGGTCAAGAGCGCCGGCCCGCGCCCCGCTGATAGAATCGAAGGGTTTTTTCGCTTCTCCATTTCCCTTCGGGTTCGCCCCCACAGCCATGAACATCCACGAGTACCAGGGCAAGGAATTATTTCGCAAGTTCGGCGTCGCCACGCCGCGCGGCATCCCCGCTTTCAGCGCCGACGAGGCGGTCGCGGCCGCGAAGAGCCTCGGCGGCTCGATCTGGGTCGTGAAGGCGCAGATCCACGCCGGCGGCCGCGGCAAGGGCGGCGGCGTGAAGCTCGCGCGCTCGCTCGAGGAGGTGCGCGACCTCGCGAAGCAGATGCTCGGCATGACCCTCGTCACGCACCAGACCGGCCCGCAGGGGCGCCTGGTGCGCCGGCTCCTCGTCGAGGAGGGCGCGGACATCAAGAAGGAGCTCTACGCGGCGCTGGTCGTGGACCGCGGGCTGCAGCGCGTGGTGCTGATGGCCTCGAGCGAAGGCGGCATGGACATCGAGGAGGTCGCCGCGAAGACGCCGGAGAAGATCCACAAGGTCGCGATCGACCCGATGAAGGGCCTCGAAGATTCACAGGCGGAGGACATCGCCCGCCAGATCGGCGTGCCGGCCGAGCTGGTGCCCAAGGCGCGCGACCTCTTCAAGAGCCTCTACCAGTGCTTCGACCAGTGCGACTGCTCCCTGGTCGAGGTGAACCCGTTGATCGTCACCGGCGACGGCCGCGTGGTGGCGCTCGACGCGAAGCTCAACTTCGACGACAACGCGCTCTTCCGCCACCCCGAGCTGGCGGTCTACCGCGACATCGACGAGGAGGACGAGGCCGAGGCCCACGCCAAGGAGTTCGACCTCAACTACATCCAGCTCGACGGCGACATCGGCTGCCTCGTGAACGGCGCGGGGCTCGCCATGGCCACCATGGACACCATCAAGCTCTTCGGCGGCTCGCCCGCGAACTTCCTCGACGTGGGCGGCGGCGCCACCGCGGAGAAGGTGACCGAGGCCTTCAAGATCATGCTGAAG
>DATIVM010000054.1:0-5611 GCA_035465975.1 Usitatibacter sp. | reverse complement strand
CGCTCCTCGCGGCGCCTTGCTTCGCGATGCGGCTCGCCCGCGAGCGCTTCGTGTCGCTCGCGACCGGCGAGGAGCGCGCGCCGGCGGAGCTCGCGGTCGCGCTGCGCGGCCGGCGCGTCGCCGCGCTCGCGGGGATCGGGCACCCGCAGCGCTTCTTCGACCAGCTCGAGGCGCTCGGCATCCGCGCCGCGACGCACGCGTTTCCCGACCACCATCTCTACCATCCGCGCGACCTCCGGCTTCCCGGCGCGGAAGTGGTGCTCATGACCGAGAAGGATGCCGTAAAATGCGCGGGCATCGCCGACGGGCGCATGTGGTTCATGCGCGTCGAAGCCGTCCTGCCGCCCGAGTTCGACGATTTCCTCTTGAGCCGCCTCGCCACCGCCCGCAGGAGCGCCGATGGACCCCAAGCTGCTTGAAATCCTTGTCTGCCCGCTGTGCAAGGGCCCCCTCGTCTGGCGCAAGGAGGCGCTCGAGCTGGTGTGCAAGGCCGACCGGCTCGCCTTCCCGGTGAAGGACGACATCCCCGTGATGCTCGAGGAAGAGGCGCGCGAGCTCGCCCCCGACGAAGAGCCGTAGCGGCGTCGTGGAATCGCCCGTCTTCCGCGTGGTGATCCCCGCGCGCATGCGCTCCACGCGCCTGCCCGGGAAGATGCTCGCCGAGGTGGGCGGGAAGCCCCTCGTCGCGTGGGTCGCGGAGCGCGCGCGGGAGAGCGGCGCCGCCGAGGTCGTCATCGCGACCGACCACGAGGAGATCGAGCGCGCGGTGCGCTCGCTCGGCTGGAAAGCGTGCCGCACATCGCCCGACCATCCGAGCGGCACCGATCGCCTCGCGGAGGCGGCGGCGGCGCTCGGATACGATGACGACGAGATCGTGGTGAACGTGCAGGGCGACGAGCCGCTCATCGACCCGGGGCTCATCCGCGCGGTGGCCGCGGCCCTCGCGAACGACCGGGTGGCCGCGATCGCCACCGCCGCGCACCCCATCGACTCGGCGCAAACGTTCTTCGATCCGAACGTGGTGAAGGTGGTGCTCGATTCGCGCAGCCGCGCGCTCTACTTCTCGCGTGCCCCGATCCCCTATGCGCGCGACGCCTTCGCCGAATCGCGGTCGGCGCTGCCCGAGGGCCTTCCCGCGTACCGTCACATCGGGATCTACGCCTACCGCGTGCGCTTCCTGCGCGAATACTCGAGCCTGCGGCCGACGCAGGCCGAGCGCTTCGAGGCGCTGGAGCAGCTTCGCGCGCTCGGGCACGGCTATCCCATCGCGGTCACGCTGTGGAAGTCGCCGCTCGAGCCGGGCGTGGACACCGTGCAGGATCTGGAGCGCGTACGCCGCAGGCTGGGCAGGTGAGCTAGCCCGCCCGGGCGCCCTTATTCGCGATCAATTCCGGGGCGCCGCCGGCACCTTAATCTCGGTCTCGTTGCAAGGGAACCGGGCGGGTTTTCCGAGGCGCGCGTTACGGCCGGGCGCCGGCAGCCGGAGGAAAAGGAAGCGCCGCTCGCCTATAATGGCCGGCTGACAAGAAAGGAACGACGGATGCGCCTGATTCTCCTGGGCGGCCCCGGTGCGGGCAAAGGCACGCAGGCTGCCTTCATCACCCGGCGCTATGGAATCCCCCAGATCTCGACAGGTGACATGCTGCGCGCGGCGATCCAGGCCGGAACCGAGCTCGGGCGCGCGGCGAAGGTCCTGATGGACCGCGGCGAGCTGGTGCCCGACGACGTGATCGTCGGGCTGGTGAAGGAGCGCATCGCGAAGCCCGACTGCGCGAAGGGATTCCTCTTCGACGGATTCCCGCGCACCATCCCGCAGGCCGAGGCGATGAAGGCCGCGGAAGTCCCGATCGAGCACGTGGTCGAGATCGTGGTGCCCGACGCGGCGATCATCGAGCGCATGTCGGGGCGCTGGTCGCACGTGCCCTCGGGGCGCACCTACCACGTGAAGTTCAATCCCCCGAAGGTGGCGGGCCGCGACGACGCGACGGGGGAAGCCCTCGTGCAGCGCGACGACGATCGCGAGGACACGGTGACGAAGCGCCTCGCGGTCTACCACCGCCAGACCGAGCCCCTCGTCGAGTACTACGCGAAATGGGCCGCGTCGGGAGACCCGCGCGCGCCGAGGTACCAACGGGTCGAGGGCCTCGGGACGGTCGAGCAGGTCCGCGACCGGATTTTCGCCGCACTCGGCTGAAGCCGGGCACGGAGAGCAACGGAGCACACGCAGCCATGCCAAGAAACGCGTTCTATGCGCAGTCGGGCGGAGTGACCGCCGTCATCAACGCGAGCGCCGCGGGCGTGATCGAGACCGCGCGCAAGCACCGCAAGCACATCGGCAAGGTCTACGCCGGGCGCAACGGCATCCTCGGCGCGCTCACCGAGGACCTGATCGACACCGGCAAGGAATCGCCCGCGGCGATCCGCGCGCTCACCTGGACCCCGGGCGGCGCCTTCGGCAGCGCGCGCTACAAGCTCAAGGGCGTGGAGAAGGGCGGCCACGAGTACGAGCGCCTGATCGAGGTGTTCAATGCGCACGACATCGGCTATTTCTTCTACAACGGCGGCAACGACTCGGCCGACACCTGCCTCAAGGTCTCGCAGATCAGCGAGACCCTGGGCTACCCGATCGTCGCGGTGCACGTGCCGAAAACGGTGGACAACGACCTCCCGATCACCGACACCTGCCCCGGCTTCGGCTCGGTGGCGAAGTACGTGGCGACCAGCATGCGCGAGGCGGGGCTCGACGTGGAGTCCATGGCGAAGACCTCCACCAAGGTGTTCATCCTCGAGGTGATGGGCCGCCACGCGGGCTGGATCACCGCGGCCACGGGCCTCGCCCAATCGAAGGCGGGCGAGGCGCCCCACGTGCTGCTCTTCCCCGAGATCGCGTTCGACGAGGCGGCGTTCCTCGCCCGGGTCGAGGAGACTGTGAAGAGGTACGGTTACTGCGCGGTGGGCGCCTCCGAGGGCCTGCACGACAAGGACGGCAGGTTCCTTTCCGATAGCGGGCTGCGCGACGCCTTCGGCCATGCGCAGCTGGGCGGCGTCGCCCCGCGCCTCGCCGAGCTGGTGCGCGGGAAGCTCAACCTGAAGCACCACTGGGCGGTCGCCGACTACCTGCAGCGCGCCGCCCGGCACATCGCCTCGAAGACCGATCTCGAGCAGTCCTACGCGGTGGGCAAGGCTGCCGTGGAATTCGCCGTGAAGGGCATGAACAGCGTCATGCCGATCATCGTGCGCACCTCGAGCCGGCCGTACCGCTGGAAGATCGGCGTGGCGAAGCTCACCGACGTCGCGAACGTGGAGAAGAAGATGCCGCGCGACTTCATCACGCCCGACGGCTTCCACATCACGCAGAAGTGCCGCAACTACCTCGAGCCGCTCGTCGCGGGCGAGGCGTTCCCCCCTTTCGAGAGGGGCCTTCCGAAATACGTGCGGCTGAAGAACGTGGCCGTGCGCAGGAAGACCCGCGGCGACTTCGCGCTGTAACCATTCCGCGGTAACAAACCCACGTCAACAAAACCAGGGAGAAGCAGCGATGTTGAACCAGGCAATCCTCTTGGCCCTCGTCTGCGGGGTGGCCGCCCTGCTGTACGGAGGCTTCACGGCGATGTGGATCCTGCGCCAGCCCGACGGCAACGAGCGCATGCGCGAGATCGCCGCGGCGGTCCAGACCGGGGCGAAGGCGTACCTCAGCCGCCAGTACACGACGATCGGCGTGGTCGGCGTGATCCTGTTCCTCATCATCGGGTTCGTGCTGGGGTGGTCGACCGCGTGCGGCTTCGCGATCGGCGCCGTCGCCTCGGGCGCGGCGGGCTTCATCGGCATGAACGTGTCGGTGCGCTCGAACGTGCGCACGGCGGAGGCGGCGCGCGGCGGCATCGCGCCGGCGCTCAACATTGCGTTCAAGGGCGGCGCGATCACGGGTCTCCTCGTGGTGGGCCTCGGGCTCATCGCGGTGTCGGGCTTCTTCATGTACCTGCAGGGCTCGAGCGCGCACGACCTGCGCATGACCGAGGTGGTGAAGCCCCTCATCGGCCTCGCCTTCGGCGCTTCCCTGATCTCGATCTTCGCGCGTCTCGGCGGCGGCATCTTCACCAAGGGCGCGGACGTCGGCGCGGACCTGGTCGGCAAGGTGGAGGCGGGCATCCCCGAGGACGATCCCAGGAACCCGGCGGTGATCGCCGACAACGTGGGTGACAACGTGGGCGACTGCGCGGGCATGGCGGCCGACCTCTTCGAGACCTACGCGGTGACGATCATCGCGACCATGGTGCTGGGCGCGCTCCTCATCCCGAGCCCGGGCGTGGTCGGCAACGCCGTCACCTATCCGCTGGTGCTGGGCGGCGTCTCGATCATCGCCTCGATCATCGGCACGTTCTTCGTGAAGACCACGCAGGGCGGCAAGATCATGAGCGCCCTCTACCGCGGCCTCGCGGTGGCCGGCATCCTCTCGCTCATCGCGTTCTACTTCGTCACCGATTGGATGATGCACGACGTGGTGACCGCGCTTTCCGGCGTCACCGTGGCGAAGCTCTGGGGCTGCTGCGTGGTGGGCCTCATCCTCACGGCGCTCATGGTGATCATCACCGAGTTCTACACCGGCACCGAGTACTCGCCGGTGAGGCACGTGGCCGAGGCCTCCACCAAGGGCCACGCGACGAACATCATCGCGGGCCTCGGCGTGTCCATGCGGTCCACCGCCTGGCCGGTGCTCGCCGTGTGCGTCGCCATCTGGGCGGCCGACTACCTGGCGGGCCTCTACGGCATCGCGATCGCGGCGACCTCGATGCTCTCCATGGCCGGCATCATCGTCGCCCTCGACGCCTACGGCCCGATCACCGACAACGCCGGCGGCATCGCGGAAATGGCGGAGCTGCCGAAGGAGGTGCGCAACGTGACCGACCCGCTGGACGCGGTCGGCAACACCACCAAGGCGGTGACCAAGGGCTACGCCATCGGCTCCGCCGGCCTCGCGGCCCTCGTGCTCTTCGCCGACTACACGCACCGCCTCGAGGAAGCGGGCCGGCACCTGAGCTTCGATCTCTCCAACCCCGCGGTCATCATCGGCCTCTTCGTGGGCGGCCTCGTCCCGTACCTCTTCGGGGCGATGGCGATGGAAGCGGTGGGGCGCTGCGCGGGATCGGTGGTCGAGGAAGTGCGCCGCCAGTTCCGCGAGATCAAGGGCATCATGGAGGGCACCGCGAAGCCCGACTACTCGCGCGCCGTCGACATGCTCACCCGGGGCGCCATCAAGGAGATGATGATCCCGTCGCTGCTCCCGGTGCTCTCGCCGATCGCGGTGGCGGTCGTCGTGGGCCTGCTGATGGGCAAGGACGCGGGAATCCAGGCGCTGGGCGGCATGCTCATGGGCACCATCGTGACCGGCCTCTTCGTCGCGATCTCGATGTGCACGGGCGGCGGCGCGTGGGACAACGCCAAGAAGTACATCGAGGACGGCCACTACGGCGGCAAGGGCAGCGATGCCCACAAGGCCGCGGTGACGGGCGACACGGTGGGCGATCCCTACAAGGACACCGCCGGCCCCGCCGTGAACCCGCTCATCAAGATCATCAACATCGTGGCGCTGCTCATCGTGCCGCTGCTGGTG
>DATIVM010000053.1:0-23374 GCA_035465975.1 Usitatibacter sp. | reverse complement strand
AAGCGCTCCTGCCCGTTCCACAGCCACCTCGCCGAGGAGGAGATGTTCTTCATCGTGCGCGGCACGGGCACGCTTCGCTACGGAAGCGAGACGCGCAAGATCCGCGCCGGCGACTTCATCTGCTGCCCGACCGGCGGCCCCGAGACGGCGCACCAGATCGTGAACGATTCCGACGCCGAGCTCGCCTACATCTCGGTTTCGACCATGATGCCCGCCGAAGTGTGCGAGTACCCCGACTCGAAGAAGATCGGCGCGTTCGGCGCGAGCACCTCGAAGCTGCGGCACATGACGATGGCCGACGCGGGCGTGGACTACTGGAAGGACGAGGCCTGACATGGCGCTCCTCAACGCCGATTCCCTGGGCAAGATCGAGCGCGAGCTCGGCAAGTACCCGCCGGACCAGAAGCAGTCGGCCGTGATGTAGGCGCTGCGCATCGCGCAGGAGCAGCACGGGTGGCTGCCCAACGAGCTGCTGGAGGAGGTGGCGCAGGTCCTCGGCATGCCCCCGGTGTGGGTGTACGAGGTGGCGACCTTCTACAACATGTACAACCTCAAGCCGACCGGCAGGCACAAGCTCGTGATGTGCACCAACCTGCCGTGCGCGCTCTCGGGGGCCGTGGAAGCGGCCGAGCACCTGAAGCGGCGCTGCGGCGTGCGCGAGTTCAACCAGACCTCCGCCGACGGCCGCTTCACGGTGAAGGAGGGCGAGTGCTTCGGCGCCTGCGGCGACGCGCCGGTGCTGATCGTGGACAACAAGCGCATGTGCTCGCGCATGACGCCCGAGAAGCTCGACTCGCTGGTCGAGGAGCTCTCCGGCACCCCCGAGCCGTCGGGAGCCCATTCCAAATGACCCTGCTCGATTACGGCCCCGACGCCGTCATCATGAAGGGCCTCGACGGCGCCAACTGGGGCCTCGAGGCCTACGAGGCGCGCGGCGGCTACCGGGCGCTGCGCAAGATGGTGAGCGAGAAGATCGCCCCCGACGCGGTGATCGCCGAGGTGAAGAAATCGGCGCTGCGCGGGCGCGGCGGCGCCGGCTTCCCGACCGGCCTCAAGTGGTCCTTCATGCCGAAGAGCTACACCGGGCAGAAGTACCTCGTGTGCAACTCCGACGAGGGCGAGCCGGGCACCTTCAAGGACCGCGACATCCTGCGCTACAACCCGCACGCCCTCATCGAGGGGATGATCATCGGGGGCTACGCGATCGGCGCGACCGTGGGCTACAACTACATCCACGGCGAGATCTGGAGCGAGTACGAGCGCTTCGAGCAGGCGCTGCAGGAGGCGCGCGACGCGGGCTACCTCGGGAAGGACATCCTCGGCGGCGGATTCGACTTCGAGCTGCACGCGCACCACGGATTCGGCGCCTACATCTGCGGCGAGGAGACGGCGCTCCTCGAGTCGCTCGAGGGCAAGAAGGGCCAGCCGCGCTACAAGCCGCCGTTCCCGGCGACGTACGGCCTGTACGGCAAGCCCACGACGATCAACAACACCGAGACCTTCGCCGCGGTGCCCGGAATCATCCTCAACGGCGCCGACTGGTTCCTCGCGCTGGGCCGCCCCAACAACGGCGGCACCAAGATCTTCTCGGTCGCAGGCCACGTGAACCGCCCCGGCAACTACGAGGTGAAGCTCGGCACGCCGTTCCCGAAGCTCCTGGAGATGGCGGGCGGCATGCGCGGCGGCAAGAAGCTGAAGGGCGTCATCCCGGGCGGCTCCTCGATGCCGGTGCTCGCGGCCGAGGTGATGATGGGCCTCGACATGGACTACGACTCGATCGCGAAGGCGGGCTCGTTCCTGGGCTCCGGCGCGGTGATCGTGATGGACGAGGACACCTGCATGGTGAAGGCGGCCGAGCGCCTGGCCTACTTCTACTTCGAGGAGTCCTGCGGCCAGTGCACGCCGTGCCGCGAGGGCACCGGCTGGCTCTACCGCATCATCCACCGCATCGAGAACGGCGAGGGGCGGCAGGAGGACCTGGACCTGCTCCTGAACCTCGCGGACAACATCCAGGGCCGCACCATCTGCGCGCTGGGCGACGCCGCCGCGATGCCGGTGCGCGCGTTCGTGAAGACGTACCGCGACGAGTTCCAGCACCACATCGACCACAAGCGCTGCCTGGTGAGAGCGGGCGGCTACAGCTCCGCGAGCCCGGACCTCGCGAAACTGGCCGCGGACTGAGAGACAGAGGATGGCCACCGACAAACCCGCCGACGCCAAGGCGATCACGCTCGAAATCGACGGCCGGCCCGTCACGGTCGACAGCGGCGCCACGGTGATGGACGCCGGGGTGAAGCTCGGCATCTACATTCCGCACTTCTGCTACCACAAGAAGCTCTCCATCGCCGCCAACTGCCGCATGTGCCTGGTGCAGGTGGAGAAGGCGCCCAAGCCGCTGCCCGCCTGCGCGACCCCCGCCACCGAGGGCATGAAGGTGCAGACGCACTCGGGGATGGCGATCGACGCGCAGAAGGGCGTGATGGAGTTCCTGCTCATCAACCACCCCCTCGACTGCCCGATCTGCGACCAGGGCGGCGAATGCCAGTTGCAGGACCTCGCCGTGGGCTACGGCGCCTCCACCTCGCGCTACCAGGAAGCGAAGCGCGTGGTGGTGAACAAGAACCTGGGACCCCTCATCTCCACCGACATGACGCGCTGCATCCACTGCACCCGGTGCGTGCGCTTCGGCCAGGAGATCGCGGGCATCATGGAGCTCGGTATGGCCGGGCGCGGCGAGCACTCCGAGATCCTCACCTTCGTCTCGCGCACCGTGGATTCGGAGCTCTCGGGGAACGTGATCGACCTCTGCCCGGTGGGCGCGCTCACCTCGAAGCCCTTCCGCTACACGGCGCGCAACTGGGAGCTCTCGCGCCGGCGCAGCGTCTCGCCGCACGACTCGCTCAACTCGAACCTGATGGTCCAGTCGAAGCAGGACCGCGTGCTGCGCGTGCTGCCGATCGAGAACGAGGCGGTGAACGAGTGCTGGCTCTCGGACCGCGACCGCTTCGCCTACGAGGGCCTCAACTCG
Source organism: Usitatibacter sp. (assembly GCA_035465975.1). Taxonomy (GTDB): domain Bacteria; phylum Pseudomonadota; class Gammaproteobacteria; order Burkholderiales; family Usitatibacteraceae; genus Usitatibacter. The sequence continues at coordinate 20,346 of DATIVM010000053.1, read as the reverse complement.
GAAGAGCGCCTGCTGCACCCGATGGTCAAGCGCGCGGGCGAGTGGGCCGAGGTCGACTGGCCCGAGGCGCTCGAGGCCGCGGCGCAGGGGCTGAGGGACATCGTCTCGCGCCACGGCGCCGACGCGCTCGGCGTGCTGCTCGCGCCCGAGCTCACGCTCGAGGAGCTGCACCTGGGCGCGGCGCTCGCGAAGGGCCTCGGCACCGGCCACGTGGACCACCGCGTGCGCCAGCGCGACTTCCGCGCGAGGATGCGCGGCACGCCCTGGCTCGGCATGCCGGTCGCGGCGGTGGAGGACCTGGAGGCCGCGCTCGTCGTCGGCTCCAACATCCGCAAGGAGCAGCCGCTCGTCGCCGCGCGCCTGCGCGCCGGGACGAAGAAGGGCCTGCGGCTCTCGCTCGTCCACGCGGCGAGCGACGATCCGCTGATGCCGGTCGCCGCGCGCTCGGTCGTGAAGCCCTCGGAGCTCGCCGCCGCGCTCGCCGCGGTGGCCGCGGCCGCCGCCCAGGCGAAGGGCGAGCGCGTGAAGGGCGACCTCAAGCGCGCCGTGGGCGAGGCGGAGCGCGCGATCGTCGCGAGCCTCTCGGGCAGGCGCTCGGCGATCTTCCTCGGGCACTACGCGCAGCAGCATCCCGACTACGCCGTGCTGCTTTCGATGGCGCACGAGATCGCGCGCCTCACCGGCGCCACGGTGGGCGTCCTGCCCGCCGGCGGCAACGCGGTCGGCGCACACCTCGCCGGGGCGCTGCCGGCGGGCCTCGATGCGCGCGCGATGATCGAGTCGCCGCGCAGCGCCTACCTCGTCGCCGGCGTCGAGATGGAGCTGGACATGGGCCGCCGCGCCCTCGAGGCGCTCGCCGGCGCCGAGTTCGGCGTGGCGCTCTCCGCCTACCGCAACGCGACCACCGACGCCGCCCACGTGATGCTGCCGATCGCGACCTTCACCGAGACGGCGGGCACGTTCGTGAACATGGAGGGCCGCGTGCAATCCTTCGCCGCCTGCGTGAAGCCGCAGGGCGACGCGCGCCCGCTGTGGAAGGTGCTGCGCATGCTCGGCTCGCTCCTGGAGATCCCGGGCTTCAACGCGGACACCATCGACCAGGTCCGGGCGCAGATCGGCGAGGACCTCGCCTCGCTCGCGCAGGGCCGGCTCTCCAACGAGCTCGAGCCCCTCGACTGGCAGGTGCGCGCCGCGCCCGCGACCCTCGAGCGCATCGCCGAGTTCCCGATCTACGGCACCGACCCCATCGTGCGCCGCTCGCCGCCGCTGCAGAAGACCGCGGACGCGAAGGCCGCGCGGCTGGCGCGCTTGCATCCCGCGACCTTCTCGGCGATGGACCTCGCCGAGGGCGTGCAGGTGCGCATCCGGCAGGGCGGCGGCGAGGCGATCCTCACCGCGGTCGCCGACGCCGCGGTGCCCGAGGGCTGCGTGCGGCTCGCGCGCGGCATCCCGGAGACCGCCGCGCTCGGCGAAGGCGAGGTGGCCGTCGACATCGTGCGCATGGAAGCCGTCGCATGAACGACTACGTGACGCAGCTGCAGGGCTACGCGAACCAGTGGCTCGGGCCGGTGTGGGGGCCGCAGGCGTTCACCCTGGGGCGCGCCCTCGTGATGATCGTCGTCGTCCTCGTGCCGCTGCTCCTCACGGTGCTCTACTACCAGCTGGTCGAGCGCTGGGTGATCGGCTGGATGCAGGTGCGCAAGGGCCCGAACCGCGTGGGCTACAAGGGCATCCTCCAGCCCATCGCCGACGCGATCAAGCTCATGATGAAGGAGCAGATCGTTCCGCTCGGCGCCAACAAGGGCCTCTTCCTGCTGGCACCCGTCCTCTCGGTCGCTCCGGCGCTCGCCGCCTGGTCGATCGTGCCGCTCGCGCCGGGCTGGGTGATCTCGAACGCCGACGCCGCGATCCTCGTGCTCCTCGCCATGACCTCGCTCGGCATCTACGGCATCATCATCGCCGGCTGGGCGTCGAACTCGAAGTACGCGTTCCTGGGCTCCATGCGCGCCGCCGCGCAGATGGTGGCCTACGAGCTCGCCATGGGCTTCGCCATCGTGGGCGCCCTCATGGCCGGCGGCAGCATGAACCTCACGCAGATCGTCGAGCGCCAGCACACCGACTGGGGCATCCTCGGCTGGTTCTGGATCCCGCTCTTCCCGCTCTTCCTCGTGCACTACATCGCGGGACTGGCCGAGACCAACCGCCACCCCTTCGACGTGGCCGAAGGCGAGAGCGAGATCGTCGCGGGCTTCCACGTCGAGTACTCGGGCATGGCCTTCGCCGTGTTCTTCCTCGCCGAGTACGCGAACATGATCCTCATCTCGACCATCTCGCCGATCCTCTTCTGGGGCGGATGGCTCTCGCCGTTCGACTTCCCGGCGATCCGCGACGGCGCCGCCTGGTATTCGTGGCTCGCGGCGCCGAGCGTCGCGTGGCTGCTCGCGAAGACGGCGTTCCTGATGTTCGTCTTCCTCTGGATCCGGGCCTCCTTCCCCCGCTACCGCTACGACCAGATCATGCGGCTCGGCTGGAAGGTCTTCATCCCGGTCACCCTGGTATGGATCGGCGTGGTGGCGATCGCGTTGATGGACCCGATCGCCCACTGGCCGGTCGTGCGCCTCTGGTTCGGACACTGACCATGCTCGCCCGCGTCAAGGACATCGCCTCCAGCTTCATGCTCGTCGAGCTCCTGAAGGGGCTCAAGCTCACGGGGCGCTACCTCTTCTCCCGCAAGATCACGGTGCTCTACCCCGAGGAGAAGACCCCGGCGAGCCCGCGCATGCGCGGGCTGCACGCGCTGCGCCGCTCCCCCAACGGCGAGGAGCGCTGCATCGCCTGCAAGCTCTGCGAGGCGGTGTGCCCGGCGCTCGCCATCACCATCGAGAGCGACCAGCGCGACGACGGCACGCGCCGCACCACGCGCTACGACATCGACCTCATCAAGTGCATCTTCTGCGGCTTCTGCGAGGAGAGCTGTCCGGTGGATTCCATCGTCGAGACGCGCTTCATCGAGTACCACGGGGAATCGCGCGGCGACCTGCTCTACACGAAGCCGATGCTGCTCGCGATCGGCGACCGGTACGAGGACGAGATCGCGCGCGACCGCGCGCGGGACGCGCGCTACCGCTGACCATGGACCTGCCCGTCATCCTGTTCTGGTTCTACGGCACCGTGCTCATCGCCGCGGCGCTCGCGGTGGTGCTGGTGAGGAACCCCGTGCACGCGGCGCTCTTCCTCGTGCTCTCGTTCTTCAGCGCCGCCGCGATCTGGCTCCTCATGTACGCCGAGTTCCTCGCGCTCACGCTGGTGCTGGTCTACGTGGGCGCGGTGATGGTGCTCTTCCTCTTCGTCGTGATGATGCTCGACATCAACATCGCCCGCCTGCGCCAGGGCTTCTGGAGGAACCTGCCGCTCGCGCTCGCCGTGGGCGTGCTGATGGCCGCCGAGATGGTGACGCTGCTCCTGCGCGGCGTGACGGGCGGCGGGGGGGCCGCGCCCGGCCCGGACTACTCGAACACGCGCGCCCTGGGCGAGGTGATCTACACCGACTACGTGTTCCCGTTCGAGATCGCCGCGGTGATCCTGCTGGTCGCGATCGTGGCCGCGATCGCGCTCACGCTGCGGCACCGCAAGGAGACCAAGTACCAGGATCCGGCGAGCCAGCTCAGGGTGCACCCGCGCGACCGGCTGAAGATCGTGAAGCTCGCGGCCGAGACCACCGTCACGCGCGAGCAACCGAAAGGGGAGGGCGCGGAATGATCCCGCTGCAGCACTACCTGGTCCTCGGCGCGCTGCTCTTCGCGATCAGCGTCGTCGGCATCTTCATGAACCGCAAGAACCTGATCGTGCTGCTCATGGCGATCGAGCTGATGCTCCTCGCGGTGAACATGAACTTCATCGCCTTCGCCAACGCGCTGGGCGACCTCGGCGGGCAGGTGTTCGTCTTCTTCATCCTCACCGTCGCCGCCGCGGAGTCGGCGATCGGGCTCGCGATCCTCGTGGCGCTCTTCCGCAACCTCCACTCCATCAGCGTCGACGACCTCGGGCGCCTCAAGGGCTAGGGTGCGCGCTCGGAGAACAAGAACATGGAACTGATGACGCTCGCCTGCCTCGCGGCCTTCGCCCCCCTCGCGGGCTCCATCCTCGCCGGCTTCCTCGGCTGGAAGCTCGGCCGCGCCTTCGCGCACTCGGTGACGATCCTCTCCGTGGCGATCTCCTTCGCCGCCTCGGTCGCCTGCTTCGTGCAGGTCTGGCACGGGGCGCGGATGGATTCGTCCGTCTACGAATGGATCGCGGGCGAGGGCTTCCGGATGCAGGTGGGCTTCCTCCTCGACCGCCTCACGGTCACGATGATGACCGTGGTGACGTTCGTCTCGCTCATGGTGCACGTCTACACCATCGGCTACATGGCCGACGACCCGGGCTACCAGCGCTTCTTCGCCTACATCTCGCTCTTCACCTTCTCGATGATGATGCTGGTGATGGCGAACAACTTCCTGCAGCTCTTCTTCGGCTGGGAAGCGGTGGGCCTCGTCTCCTACCTCCTCATCGGCTTCTGGTACACGCGGCCGACCGCCATCTACGCCAACCTCAAGGCGTTCCTCGCGAACCGCGTGGGCGACTTCGGGTTCCTGCTCGGGATCGCGATCATCTTCACCGTGTTCGGCACGCTCGACTACGCGCCGGTCTTCCAGGCCGCGCCGAAGCTCGCCGAGGCGGGCGCCGTGGTGCAGCTCATCGGCGAGCACAACTGGTCGCTCCTCACGGTGATCTGCGTGTGCCTGTTCGTGGGCGCCATGGGCAAGAGCGCGCAGTTCCCGCTGCACGTGTGGCTGCCGGACTCGATGGAGGGCCCGACGCCGATCTCGGCGCTGATCCACGCGGCGACCATGGTGACCGCGGGCATCTTCATGGTGGCGCGCATGTCGCCGCTCTACGAGCTCTCCGAGGCGGCGCGCTCCTTCGTGCTCGTGATCGGCGCGATCACCATGTTCTTCATGGCGCTGGTGGCGCTCGTGCAGTACGACATCAAGCGGGTGGTGGCCTACTCGACGCTCTCCCAGCTCGGCTACATGACGGTCGCGCTCGGCGCCTCGGCCTACCCGATCGCGATCTTCCACCTGATGACCCACGCCTTCTTCAAGGCGGTGCTCTTCCTCGGCGCGGGGTCCGTGATCATCGCGCTGCACCACGAGCAGGACATGCGCAAGATGGGCGGGCTCGCGAAGTACATGCCCATCACCTACGCGACGGTGCTCGTCGGCACGCTCGCCAACGCCGGGATCCCGCCCTTCGCCGGGTTCTTCTCCAAGGACTCGATCGTCGAGGCGCTCGCCGCTTCCCGCGTGCCCGGCCACACCTTCGCCTACGTGCTCGCGCTCGCGGGCGTCTTCGTGAGCGCGCTCTACTCCTTCCGGCTGCTCTTCTACGCCTTCCACGGCGAGGAGCGCTTCGAAAGCGGGCACGGCGGGCACGCGGGGCCCGCAGGGGAAGGCAAGGGCGTGTACCGCGGGGAGCCCGTGGAAGGCCACGGCGCGGAGAGGAAGACCCACGGCGCCGAGGAGCCGCACCACGAGCCGATGCACGGCAAGCCCCACGAGACGCCCTGGGTGGTGACCGTGCCGCTGGTGCTGCTCGCGATCCCCTCGCTCTTCATCGGCGCCATGACGATCCGCCCGATGCTCTACGGCGGTTGGTTCGAGGGCGCCATCGCCGCCACCCCCACGATGGAGGAGATGGCGCGCGAGTTCGAGGGCTGGTGGCCGATGGTGCTGCACTCCTTCGCCTCGCTCCCCCTGTGGCTCGCGCTCGCCGGGGTCGCCATCACCTGGTACCTGTACATCGCGCGCCCGGGGTCGGCGGCGGTCGTGAAGGAGAAGGCCGGCTTCCTCGCCACCCTCCTCGAGAACAAGTACTACCTCGACGACTTCAACGACTGGTTCTTCGCCGGCGGCATGCGCAAGCTGGGCTCCGGCCTCTGGCTCTGGGGCGACAAGACCGTGATCGACGGCATCATGGTGAACGGCACCGCGCGCCTCATCGGCTGGTTCGCCTCGGTCGCCCGGCGCCTGCAGACCGGCTACATCTACCACTACGCGTTCACGATGATCTTCGGCGTGTTCGCGTTCCTCAGCTTCTACTGGGTGTACCTCCGCAAGCTCTAGTCCACCGGCGAAAACAAAAAATGTTCCAGGGATACGTGCTCTCGCTGGCGATCTGGGTGCCGATCGCGTTCGGCATCGCGGTGCTCGCCATCGGCAACGACCGCGCGCCGGCGCCCGCGCGCTGGACCGCCCTCGCGGGATCGGTCGCCGGCTTCCTCGTCTGCGTGCCGCTCTGGACCGGCTTCCAGCCCACCGCCGAGATGCAGTTCGTGGAGATGGGCTCGTGGATCCCGCGCTTCAACGTGAGCTATCACCTCGGCGTGGACGGGATCGCCATGCCGCTCATCCTCCTCAACAGCCTCATGACGGTGCTGGTGGTGATCGCGCACTGGGAGGTGGTGACGGAGAAGGTGGGCCAGTACCTCGCCGCGTTCCTGATCATGTCGGGCCTCATCAACGGCACCTTCGCCGCGCTCGACGCGATCCTCTTCTACGTCTTCTTCGAGGCGATGCTGATCCCGATGTTCCTCATCATCGGGGTGTGGGGCGGGCCGAACCGGGTGTACGCCGCGGTGAAGTTCTTCCTCTACACGCTGCTCGGCTCGCTCCTCATGCTCGCCTCGTTCATCTACCTGTACTACCAGACGAACGGCAGCTTCGAGATCCTCGACTTCCACGCCCTGTCGCTGCCGATGGGCGCGCAGATCCTGATCTTCCTCGCGATGTTCACGTCGTTCGCGGTGAAGGTCCCGATGTGGCCGGTGCACACGTGGCTGCCGGACGCGCACGTGGAGGCGCCCACCGGCGGCTCGGTGATCCTCGCCGCGATCACGCTGAAGATCGGGGGATACGGCTTCCTGCGCTTCAACCTGCCGATCGCGCCCGACGCCTCGCACTACCTCTCCGGCTTCATGATCGCGCTCTCGCTGATCGCCGTGGTCTACATCGGCCTGGTCGCGCTGGTGCAGGCCGACATGAAGAAGCTGATCGCGTACTCGTCGATCGCGCACATGGGCTTCGTGACGCTGGGCTTCTTCATCTTCACCGCCGACGGGATGCTGGGCGGCATCGTGCAGATGATCTCGCACGGATTCGTGTCGGCGGCCCTGTTCCTGTGCGTCGGCGTCCTCTACGACCGCGTGCACTCGCGCCAGATCTCCGACTACGGCGGGGTCGCGAACACGATGCCGGTGTTCGCCGCGTTCTTCGTGCTCTTCGCGATGGCCAACTCGGGGCTGCCGGGCACGAGCGGGTTCGTCGGCGAGTTCCTGGTGATCCTCGGCACCATGAAGGTGAGCTTCTGGTTCACGTTCCTCGCGGCGACCACGCTCATCACCGGCGCGGCCTACACGCTGTGGATGATCAAGCGCGTCGTGTACGGCGCCGTGGCGAACGAGAAGGTGGCGAAGCTGCAGGACGTGAACGGCCGCGAGCTCACCTTCCTCCTGATCCTCGCCGCGGCGGTGCTCGCGCTCGGCGTCTATCCCAAGCCGCTCGCCGACGTCGCGAACCCGTCGATCCAGAAGCTCCTGCAGCACGTCGGGCAGTCGAAGATCGGGTGACCCCGCCATGACCACCGCCACCTTCTCGTACGCGACGATCGCCCCGGCCCTGCCGGAGATCGTGCTCCTCGCCCTCGCGGGCGCGCTCCTCGTCGCGGACCTGTACCTGCGCGGCGGAGAGGAGCGCCACGCGACCTACGGCCTCGCGCAGGGCGCGCTCGCGATCGCGGCGATCGTGACGCTCGGCCAGATGGGCGGGCCCTCGCAGGTGACGCTGCACGGGATGTACGTCTCGGACCTCCTCGGCCAGGTGCTGAAGGTGGCGACCCTCGTGACGGTCATGGCCACGCTCGCGATGAGCCGCACCTACCTGAGGCTGCGCGGGCTCCTCACCGGCGAGTTCCTCTCGCTCGCGCTGTTCGGCACGCTCGGGATGATGGTGATGATCTCGGCGCACCACTTCCTCACGCTCTACCTCGGCCTCGAGCTCATGGCGCTCTCGCAGTACGCGATGGTGGCCCTCGAGCGCGACTCGGCGCGCGCGACCGAGGCGGCGATGAAGTACTTCGTGCTGGGCGCGCTCGCCTCGGGCCTCCTGCTCTACGGCATGTCGATGATCTACGGCGCGACCGGCTCGCTCGAGCTCACGCGCATCGCCGACTCGATCGAGCACGGCGACTCCCACGCGATGCTCGGCGTCTTCGGCCTGGTGTTCGTGGTCTGCGGCATCGCGTTCAAGCTGGGCGCGGCGCCGTTCCACATGTGGATCCCCGACGTCTACCACGGCGCCGCCACCCCGACCACGCTCTACATCGGCGCGGCGCCCAAGCTCGCGGCGCTCGGCTTCATCCTGCGGCTCCTCGCGAACGGCCTGCAGGGCATGACCGGCGACTGGCAGCAGATGCTCGTCGTGCTCGCGGTCGCCTCGCTCCTCGTCGGCAACGTGGTCGCGATCGCGCAGTCGAACCTGAAGCGCATGCTCGCCTACTCGACCATCTCCCACATGGGGTTCATGGCGCTCGGCATCATCGCCGGCGACGACACGGGCTACGGAGCGGCGCTCTTCTACGGCCTCTCCTACATGCTCATGACGCTCGGCTCCTTCGGCGCGATCCTGCTCCTGTCGCGCGCCGGCTTCGAGGCGGAGAACATCGACGACTTCCGCGGCCTCAACCAGAAGTCGAAGTGGTACGCGTTCATGATGCTGATCGTCATGTTCTCGCTCGCGGGCATCCCGCCGACGGTGGGCTTCTTCGCGAAGCTCGTGGTGCTGCAGGCGGTGCTCGACGCCGGCTACACCTGGCTCGTCGTGTACGCGGTGCTGCTCTCCGTCGTGGGCGCGTTCTACTACCTGCGCATCGTGCGGCTCATGTACATGGAGGCGCCGGCGGCCGAGATCAGCGTGGATCCGCACCCGGGGACGGGCTGGGTGCTCTCCGCCGCGGGGCTCGCGACGCTGGTGCTCGGGATCCTGCCCGCGCCGCTGCTGGACCTGTGCGTGCGCGCGATCGCCGCCTCGATGTGATGGCGGCGAAGCATCCCTCGTTCTCGCACGACTTCACCGAGACCACCGTCTCCACGAAGCTCGCCTTCGACGGGGGGCTCCTCAAGGTGCGCCGCGACGAGGTGCGCCTGGCCGACGGCAAGCTCACGTGGCGCGAGTACGTGGTCCATCCCGGCGCGGTGGTGATCCTCGCCTTCGTGGACGACGACACCATCCTCCTCGAGCGCCAGTTCCGCTACCCGAAGCATCGCCACTTCATCGAGCTGCCCGCCGGCAAGCTCGAGAAGGACGAGCCGCCGCTCGCCACCGCGCGCCGCGAGCTCGTCGAGGAATGCGGCTTCGAGGCGCGCGACTGGTGGAGGATCGCCGTGCTCGATCCGTGCATCGGCTATTCCACCGAGGTGATCGAGCTCTACGGGGCGCGCGGCCTCTCCCACGTCGGGAGCAGCCCCGACGAGGGAGAGCACCTCGAGACGTTCCAGGCGAAGCTCGCCGACGCCCTCGACTGGGTGCGCGAGGGCCACATCACCGACACCAAGACGACGCTGGGACTGCTGTGGTGGACCCAATGGGGCCGGTTTCCGACCTCCTGATCGTCGGCGGCGGCATCAACGGCGCGGGCATCGCGCGCGACGCCGCCGGGCGCGGGCTCTCGGTCACGCTCGTCGAGCAGGCGGACCTCGGCTCCGCCACCAGCTCCGCGAGCTCCAAGCTCATCCACGGGGGGCTTCGCTACCTCGAGCAGTACGAGTTCCGCCTCGTCCGCGAGGCGCTCCGGGAGCGCGAGGTCCTGCTGCGGCTCGCCCCGCACATCATCCGGCCGCTGCTCTTCGTGCTGCCGCACGACGCGAGCATGCGTCCCGCGTGGATGATCCGCGCCGGGCTCTGGCTCTACGACCACCTGGGCGGGCGCATCACGCTGCCCGGCTCGCGGGCGGTCGCGTTCCCCCACGCCGAGCTTTCCGCGGGGCTCAAGGGCAGCTACCGGATGGGCTTCGTGTACTCGGACTGCCGCGTCGACGATTCCCGCCTCACGCTCATCAACGCGATGGGGGCGCGCGAGAAGGGCGCGCAGGTGCTGCCGCGCACGCGCTTCCTCACGGCGCGAAGGGTCGACGGCGGATGGGAGGCGACCGTGCAGGCGGCGGGAGGCGAGCCGCGCACGCTCCGCGCGAAGGCCCTGGTGAACGCGGCGGGCCCCTGGGTGGTCGACGCGCTGGGCCACATCCAGGGCGAGCGCATCGCCGATCGCGTGCGCCTGGTGAAGGGCAGCCACATCGTCGTGCCGCGCGTGCACTCGCAGGGCCACGCGTACATCCTGCAGAATCCCGACAAGCGCGTGGTCTTCGTGATCCCCTACGAGGGCCGCTACAGCCTCGTGGGAACCACCGACGTGCCGATCTCCGACGTCGCGCAGGGCTGGGAGATCACGCCCGAGGAGACGCGCTACCTGATCGAGGCGGCCAACCGCTTCCTCGCAAGACCGCTCGCGGAGGCGGACATCGTGTGGACCTACGCGGGCGTGCGGCCGCTCTACGACGACGGCAGCACCGATCCCTCGAAGGTCACGCGCGACTACGTGCTCAAGGTGGACGGGCGCGGCGCCCAGCCGCCGCTCCTCACCGTCTTCGGCGGGAAGATCACCACCTACCGGCCGCTCGCCGAGGAGGCGATCGCGAAGCTCGCGCCGTGGTTCCCCGGCATGAAGGGCGCGTGGACCGCGCGCGAGCCGCTTCCCGGCGGCGACGTGGGCCGCTTCAACGCGTTCCGCGACGAGATGCACTCGCGCTACGCGACGCTCGGGCGCGAGCTGGTGGACGGCATCGTGCGCCGCCACGGGAGCCGCGCGCCGCGCATCCTGGGCGACGCGCGCTCCATCGCCGACCTCGGCCGGCACTTCGGCGCCGGCCTCACCGAGCGCGAGGTGGAGTATCTCGTGGCGGAGGAGTGGGCCGAGACCGCGGAGGACGTGCTGTGGCGGCGCACCAAGTGCGGGCTGCACATGGACGCCCAGGCGCGCTCCGCCGTGCAGGCGTTCCTCGCGCGATGAAGCCGCTCGCGCAGTTCCCGCGCGCGAAGCTCGCCGCGGTGCGCGCGGTGCTCACCGACATCGACGACACGCTCACCACCGACGGGAGGCTGCACGCGGTGGCGTTCGCCGCGCTCGAGAAGCTGCGCGCGGCGGGGCTCCTCGTGGTGCCGGTCACGGGACGTCCCGCCGGCTGGTGCGACCACATCGCGCGCATGTGGCCGGTGGATGCGGTGGTGGGGGAGAACGGCGCGTTCTGGTTCCGGCACGACCGGGCCGCCGGAAGGCTCGTGAAGCGCTACGTGATCGGGGATGCCGAGCGCGCGAGGCGCGCCGCACGGCTCGGGGCGATCGCCGCGCGCATCGTCCGCGACGTGCCCGGCTGCGCGATCGCCTCCGACCAGCCCTACCGCGAGGCCGACCTCGCCATCGATTTCCGCGAGGACGTGCCGCAGCTGCCGCGCGCCGCCGTGGCCCGCATCGTCGCGATCATGGAGGAGGAGGGGCTCACGGCGAAGGTGAGCTCCATCCACGTGAACGGCTGGTTCGGGGGATACGACAAGCTCTCCACGACGCGCCTCATGCTGGGCGAGGATTTCGCGATCGACGCCGCGGCGCAACGCGAGGCGATCGTGTTCGCCGGGGACTCGCCGAACGACCAGCCCATGTTCGGCTTCTTCCCGAACGCGGTGGGGGTCGCCAACGTGCGCGACATGGCCGACCTCATGTCGGTGCTGCCGGCGTGGGTCACGCCTTCGCGCGGCTCGATCGGCTTCGCCGAGCTCGCCGAGGCGATCCTCGCCGCGAGGTGAACGGTCGGAGGCTCACGGACCCGAAAAAGCCTTGGAAGCGCCGATGAACGCCGGTCCAACGCCGATTGCCGCCGACAACAGCAGGATGCGACTCGTGCAAATCGCCTGGGCGTCCGGGAAACGCGCAAACGAGGCTCTTTCAAGCCTATCGGCCTTCATCGGCGCTGGATCGGCGTTCATCGGCGCTTTCAACGCCTTTGGTCCATCGCGAGCCCCGGCGGCTAGCCCGTCTCCTCGCGGGCGGCGACCTGCCGCACCTGCGCCAGCTTCTTCCACCTGAAGACGACGCGCGCGCGATCGGGGCCGACGGTCACGGGCTTCGTGAAGGTCCACGAATCCCAGTGGGTCGTCACCGAATAGCGGCCCGCGGGAAGCCGGGCGAGGAAGTACGGCCCGTCGGTGCGGCCCGCGAACACGACGTTGCCGTGCGCGTCGCGGATCACCACCGGATTGTCGAAGAGATCGCGCCGCGAGCTTCCGTCCTGCTCGACGAACACGAGCTCGAGCGGGAACTCCTGCGCCGCGCGCTTCACCGCGGCCGCCTCCTCCGGGGTCTTGCCGCCGGTGAGGTATTCGACGCCCGACGGCGAGACCTGCGCCGGGGGCAGGTGGTCGAGGTACGCCGGCGGGATCGCCGCCGACGCCGCCATGGCGGCGCTCGCCGCCACGGCGCATGCGATGGCTTGTTGCCTCATTGCGTTCCTCCTTGCGTCGCCCGTTTCGCTCCTTCCGCGATCGCTCAGCCGAGGTCGATCGGCACGAAGAGCTGCCGGTCGTTGCGCTCGATGAGCAGCGCCACGTGCTTGCCGCTCTTCTCGACCTGCGCGCGCAGGTCGCCCGCCGAGCGCACCGGCTTGCCGTTGATCGACAGGACGACGTCGCCCGGCTGGATGCCGGCGTGGGCCGCCGCGCCGCTCACCTGCTCGACGAGGAGGCCCGCCTTGCCGTCGTTCTGCTGGCGCTCGTCGGGCGTGAGCGGGCGCACGGCGAGGCCGAGCTTGCCGTCCGTGCCGGCGTTCCGGTCGTTGCTCGCGACGTTGTCGTCGGTCGCCTTGCCCGCCGCGACCGTGAGCGTCTTGTCGGCGTGGTCGCGCCACACGACGACGGAGGCCTTCTGGCCCGGCGGCGTGTTCGCCACCAGCAGCGGCAGGTCGGACGAGCGCTCGATCGGGTTGCCGTTGTACGTGAGGATGATGTCGCCCGACTTGACGCCGCCCTTGTCCGCGGGGCTGCCGGGATCGACCGAGGCGACCAGCGCGCCGCGCGGGCGGTCGAGCCCGAAGGAATCGGCGAGCGTCGCGTTCACTTCCTGCACCGTCACGCCGAGGTGGCCGCGCGTCACGTGCCCGGTCTTCAGCAGCTGGTCCTTCACGTTCATCGCCACCTCGATCGGGATCGCGAACGAGAGGCCCTGGAAGCCGCCGGTGCGCGAGTAGATCTGCGAGTTGATGCCGATCACCTCGCCGGCGAGGTTGAAGAGCGGGCCGCCGGAGTTGCCGGGGTTCACCGCGACGTCGGTCTGGATGAACGGCACGTAGGTCGCGTCGGGGAGCGAGCGCGACTTGGCGCTCACGATGCCCGCGGTCACGGAGTTCTCGAAGCCGTAGGGCGAGCCGATCGCGACCACCCACTCGCCGACCTTCGTGTCGCGCGAGTTGCCGAGCTTCACCGTGGGCAGGTCCTTCGCGGCGATCTTGATGAGCGCGATGTCGCTGTCCTTGTCGACGCCGACCACCTTCGCCTTGAACTCGCGCCGGTCGGTGAGCTTCACGTTCACCAGGTTCGCGTGGTCCACCACGTGCGCGTTGGTGAGGATGTAGCCGTCCGGGGTGACGACGAACACCGAGCCCTCGCCGCGCATCGGCACGGTGCGCGGCTGCATGCCGCGGAAGCCGCGGAAGAACTGGAACAGGGGATCCTGCGGGTCGATCCCGGGGATCTGGAGCTCGGGTCCCTCGTCGCCCGCCACCTTGGCGTTGCCCTCGACGGTGATGTTCACGACCGCCGGGCCGTACTTGGCCACGAGCTCGCTGAAGCCGTTCAGGGGCAGGCTCGAGGAGCGCGGGTTGGCCGCGGGCGCCGCGACGCCGCCGGCGCTGTTCACGGCCGCCGCGTTCGCGATCGCGTAAGGGCCCTCGAGATGGCCGCGCCAGGCGGCGGCGCCGCCCGCGACGAGGCCGGCCGCGACCAGCGTGGCGATGATGCTCTTCGATTTCATGCGTCCTCCAGGAGGAAAGGAATCCGTTGGGCGTGATGCCCCGATGACTGGAAGTCTGGAAGGGACCGCTTAAGCGGGACTTAAGAAGGGATTACCGGGGCCTTGCCGCGCCGGAGCATCGGGCGCGGCCGGCGGCGCTACTCGGCCGCCGGCAGCGTCACCCTCGCCCGCAGGCCGCGGCCCTCGACCGGATCGAGCAGCTCGACGCGACCGCGATGGCGCTCGGCGATGCGGCGCACGATCGCGAGGCCGAGGCCGCTTCCGCCCGTCGCGATCGCCTCGCCGCGGTAGAAGCGGTCGAACACGCGCTCGCGCTCCGCGCGCGGGATTCCGGGGCCGCTGTCCTCCACCTCGAGCCACGCTTCGCCCCCCGCGCTCCCGGTGCGCAGCGTCACGTGGCCCGACGGCGTGTAGCGGATGGCGTTGTCGAGCAGGTTCTCGAGGAGCGTGCGCAGGGCGTTCGCATCGCCGCTCGCGACGGCGGGCGCGCCCTCGACGCCGAGCGAGAGCCCGCGCCCCTCGGCGGTCGCGGCCTGCGCGTGCGCGACGTTCCTCGCGAGCTCGGCGAGATCGACGGGCGCGCGGCTTTCGACGGGCGCGTCGGGGTCCTGGCGCGCGAGGGCGAGGAGCTGCTCCACCACCCGCGTCGCCCGCGCGATCCCGTCGCGCAGCATCGCGTGGGCCCTTTCGCGATCCGCGGGGTCCTGCGCGCGCTCGGCGAGCTGCAGCTGCAGGCGCAGCGCCGTGAGCGGCGTGCGCAGCTCGTGCGCCGCATCGGCGATGAAGTGGCGCTGCTGCGAGAGCGCGTGGCCGAGGCGCCCGAGGAGGCCGTTCAGCGCGGCCACCAGGGGCTGGATCTCCTCGGGAATGGCTTCCCCCGCGATCGGCTCGAGCGCCTCGGGCGTGCGGCGCGCCACCGCCTGCGCGGTCGATTCGAGGAAGCGCAGCTCGCGGCCGACGAGCCGCCAGATGAGCAGGCCGATCAGCGGCAACGCGATGAGGAACGGAATGAGCGTGCGCCACGCGGCGGCGAGCGCGAGGCGGCCGCGCGCCGAGAGCGGCTGCGCCACCTGGATCGTGAGGCCGCGCTGCTGGATCGCGAAGACCCGCCAGCGCCCCTCCTCGGTCCGCACTTCGCTGAAGCCGAGCTGCACGGCGCTCGGCACGTGGAGCTTCGGATGCGAGATGTAGAGCCGCGTGCCGTCGGGCGCCCACACCTGGATCACGAAGTCGAGCGCCTCCTCGCCCTGCAGCACCTCGGCGAGCTGGCTCGGCAGGTAGATGCGGTCGCGCAAGGTGAGCGCGAGCTGGCGCAGCTGGTAGTCGAAGAGCTGGTTCGCCTCGGCGCGCGCCTGGAAGAACACCACGCCGGCGGCGAGCAGTCCCCCGGCGAGGACGCTGGAGAGCAGCCACACGAGCAGGCGGTGGCGGATCGACATTCAGTCGTCCCTCGCGAGGCTGTAGCCCAGCCCGCGGACGTTGCGGATGAGCGACGGGTCGAGCTTGCGGCGCAGCGCGTGGATGTGCACCTCCACCGCGTTGCTGCCGATCTCCTCGTCCCAGCCGTAGAGGCGCTCCTCGAGCTGCGCGCGCGAGAGGAACGCGCCCGGGCGGTCGGCGAGCGCCTCGAGCAGCGCGTACTCGCGCGCCGAGAGCGCCACGTCGCGCCCCTTCCAGCGCACCTGGCGCGCCGCCGTGTCCACCTCCAGCTCTCCCACGCGCAGCACCGCGCTCGAGCGGCCCGCGCGCCGCCGCAGCACCGCGCGCACGCGCGCGGCGAGCTCGTCCAGGTCGAAGGGCTTCACGAGGTAGTCGTCGGCGCCCGCGTCGAGCCCCGCCACGCGGTCCGGCACGGCGTCGCGCGCGGTGATGATGAGCACCGGCACGTCGTTGTCCTTCGCGCGCAGCGAGCGCAGCACCGCGAGCCCGTCGCGCCGCGGAAGCCCGAGGTCGAGCAGCACGAGGTCGTACACGCCGTTCGCGGCCGCGGCCTCCGCCTGCGCGCCGTCGCGCACCCAGTCCACCGCGTGGCCCTCCTGGCGCAGCCCCTCGCGCGCCGCCGCGCCGATCATTGCGTCGTCCTCGACGAGCAGCAGGCGCATCGAAAGGGCGCGGGCTAGACGGCGCCGGCGGGCTCGCGCCGCCCCGTGAGGAGCAACAGCAGGTCCTCCCTGCGGAAGGGCTTGGCGAGCGTCGCGTCGAAGCCCGCCGCGGTCTTCGCCGCGTGGTAGGCCGCGTCATGCTCCGGGGAAGCCGCGACGAGGAGCACCGCCTCGGCGTCGCGCGGGATGCGCGAACGCAGCGTCCGCCCCGCGTCCTCGCCGCCGAGGCCGTCGAGGGCGGTATCGACCAGGACCACGTCGTACCAGTCCTGGTCGAGCGCGGCGCTCGCCTCGGCGAGGTCGTGCGCCACCACGACGCTGCAGTCGTGGCGCCCGAGGACATGCGCGACGAGGATCTGGCTGTCGCGGCTCGGATCGACCAGCAGGAGCGAGGCGCCCTTGCGCTGCTCGCGCAGCGAATGGCGCGTGACGAGCGTGGGCGTCTCGTCCGCGTCCACCGAGGCGCCGGTCACCGCGACGATCGCCTCGTTCAGCTGCCGGTCGTTGATCGGCCAGCGCATGTAGGCCGAGATGCCGTTCTCGCGGCAGGCGATCGCGTCGCCGGGACGCCCCTCGCTCGCGAGCATCATCACCAGCGTCGGCGCGAGGCGCGGGTGCTGCCGGATGCGGAACGCGAGGAGGAACCCGTCCTGCACCGGGAGCCGGTTGGAGAGGATCACGAGCGGGACCGGATTGCCTTCCTGCTCGAGCCGCTCGAGGAGCGCGAGCGCCATCGCCGCGTTGTCCGCCTCGAGCGGCACCATGCGCCAGCCGCGCGCGAGGCTGGAGATCGCGAGGCGCTGCGCCGGATCGGCGGAGACCACGAGCACCGTGAGGCCGACGAGCGACACGTAGGTCGGGCGGCGCGGCGCGGGCGCCGGGGCGAGCACCGGGAACTCCACCGTGAACCGGTAGAGCGGCTCGCCCGCGTTGCGTCCCGGCCGGATCTCGCCGCCCATCGCCGCCACCATGAAGCGCGCGACCGCCATGCCCATCCCGGATTCCGCGCCCGGCTTCGCGGCGGCCTCCGCCGCGATCACGCCGAAGGAGAGCTGGATGCCGTGCCCGGTGGTGTACTCGGGCGAGATCTGCAGCGTCACCTCGCCGCCGGGCGCGAGCGAGAAGGCGTTGGAGAGGAGGTTGCGCAGGACGAGCTGCAGTCGCGCGACGTCGCCGTCGAGCGCGTCGGGGACGTCCTGCTCGACCCTGATGCGCAGCCGGCAGCCGCGCTCCTCGGCCTCGGGCCCGAGCCGCGCGACGAGCTCGGCGATCGCGGCGCGCAGCGCGAAGCGCGCCTTGCGCAGCGCCACCGCCCCGGAGAGGCGCGAGAAATCGACCAGGTCCGCGATCGCCGCCATCGCCGCCTCGGTGCTGTCGCGGATGGTGGCGAAATGATCGACGATCGCCGGCTGCACCTCGAGCTGCTGCGCGCGGATCGAGACCGCCGAGAGCGCCTCGAGCGCCACGGAAAGCTCGGCGCCGATCTTTTCCACGAGCGCCACCCCGGCGTTGCCCGTCGCGACGGCCGGCCTCTCGGCGGGCGGCGCTCCGGGCGCCTGCTCCTGCGCGAACCACACCGCGCCCCCGTAGCCCGCCTCCACGTGGATCGGCCGGCGCTCGAGGCGCACGTCGCGGCCCTCGATGGAAAGGGGCATCGTCGCGGGCTCCTCGGGATGCTCGCGGATGCGCTCGAGGAGCGCCGCGTCGAGGCGCGGCGAGCGCGCGAGGGCTTCGGCGAGCGGCAACCCCGACAGCGACTGCGCGGCGCTCCCCAGCTCCAGCAGCTGGCAGAACGCGTCGTTCACCAGCTCGACGTCGCCCGGCGCCGTCTCCACGAGCACCGCGACCGGCAGCGCCTCGGTCATCGCGAGGAGCCGCGCGGTGAGGAGGTTCAGCGCCTCCTCGGTCTCGCGTTGCGCGCCCACGTCCTGCAGCACCGCGATGATGCCCGCGGCCTTCCCGCGCGCGTCGAGCGCGGGCTGCAGCGCCACCTGCACCCAGAGCGGCTGCGCCGAGGCCGTCGCGAGCTCGGCATCGATGAAGGATGCGCCGGCCTTGCCCTGCGCGACGCGCTCCATGTTCTGCTGCACGCGCTTCTGGTCGCCGCGCGCGAAGAGCTCCGCGAGGGCCATGCCGGCGAGCGCCTCGGCGCTCCGGTCGCAGAGCTTCGCGGCCGCGGCGTTGGCGAACACGATGCGGCCCTTCGCATCGGCGATCGCCAGCGCGAGCTTCAGGGATTCGACGATGCGCCTGTAATCCTCGATCGGCATGGGCGGATGCGGGGCCGGGCTAGCCGGACTCGCCGATCCTTCGGATGAGCGCGAGGAGGTGCGTGGTGGCCGGGTGCAGCTCGGCGGGCTTGCCGCGCAGGGCGGGGAGCACCTGCCCCGCGATCTTCTTGCCGAGCTCCACGCCCCACTGGTCGAACGGATTGATGCCCCACACCGACGCCTGCACGAACACCTTGTGCTCGTAGATCGCGAGCAGGGCGCCGAGGTGGAAGGCGTCCAGTTGCGGCAGCACGAACGTGGTGCTCACGCGCTCGCCGGGGCAGGCGCGCCACGGCTCCGCGGCGTCGACGCCGGTCATCAGCGCCTGCGATTGCGCGCACGCGTTCGCGACCAGCATCTCGTGGTGCGCGCGCTCCCTTCCCATCGGCCGCGCGACCACGATGAAGTCGCAGGAGGCGAGGTCCGTGCCCTGGTGCAGCCACTGGTGGAACGCGTGTTGTCCGGGCGTCTCGGTGCCGCCCCAGATCACCGGGCAGGTCCCGAAGTCCACCGCCTCGCCGCTCGCGGTGACGCGCTTGCCGTTGGATTCCATCTCGAGCTGCTGCAGGTATGCGGGCAGGCTCTCGAGGCGCGAGGCGTAGCTCAGCACCGCGTGGGTGGCCATGCCGAGCGCGTCGCGGTTCCAGACGGCGACGAGCCCGAGGAGCGCGGGCACGTTGTGCTCGAGGGCCTTGGAGCGGAACTCGAGGTCGGCCGCGTGGGCGCCCGCGAGCATGCGTTCGAAGGCCGGCATGCCGACGGCGATGGCGACCGGCAGCCCCACCGACGACCAGACCGAGTAGCGTCCGCCGACCCAGTCGTGGAACGGGAAGATGTTGCACTCCGGCAGTCCCCAGTCGACGGCGGCCTCCTCGTTCGCGGTCGCGGCGATCAGGTGCTTCGCGAGGGCGTCGGGGCCGAGGGCCGCGGCGAGCCAGGAGCGCGCCGCGGCCGCGTTCGCCATGCTCTCCTGCGTCGTGAACGTCTTCGAGGCGACGACGACGAGCGTGGCGGCGGGGTCGAGGCCGCGCGTGGCGTCGTCGAGCTCCGCGGGATCGATGTTGGTGACGAAGCGCACCTGCGGGCCGTCCGCCCAGGGACGCAGCGCCTCGATCGCGAGCCGCGGGCCGAGGGCCGAGCCGCCGATGCCGATCGCGAGCACGTGCGTGAAGCGCGCGCCGGTCGCGCCCTTCCAGTGGCCCTCGCGCACCGCCTGCGCGAAGACGCGCATGCGGTTGCGATGCCGCTGCACCTCGGGCAGCACGTCCACGCCGTCCACCGCCACGTGCTCGTCGCCGCGCAAGGCCGTGTGCAGGGCCGGCCGGTTCTCGCTCGCGTTCACGCGCTCGCCCGCGAAGAGCTTCTCGATCGCCGCGGGAAGCCCGCGCTCGCGCGCGAGCGCGACCAGCAGCTCCACGGTCTCGCTCGTGATGCGCTGCTTGGAGAGGTCGACGCCGATGCCCGCGCAGCCGAAGGTGAGCGCCGCGCCGCGCTCCGGGTCGTCCCGCCAGAGGTCGTCGATGCGTGCGGCGAGGAGCGCGTCGCGGTGCTCGAGCAGCGCCCGCCAGGCGGGAGAGGACGTGAACGAAGGCATGGAAAATCCCGCGGGAACGTGACGGAATTCTACCCCAGCGCGAGTCCCGCCACGCCCAGCGCCATGCCGATCGCGGCGACGATGCGACGGCGCATGTCGCCCTCGCGCAGGAAGTGCGCTCCCATCAGCGCGGCGAAGAGGATCGACACCTCGCGCGCCGGGGCGACCAGGCTCACCGGCGTGAACACCATGGCGGTGAGCACGAGGATGT
>DATIVM010000052.1:0-14479 GCA_035465975.1 Usitatibacter sp. | reverse complement strand
TCCGTGGCCGTCCATCGTGCCCATCCAGATGGTGTCCGCGGGTCCGCGGCCCGCGCCCCACGGCGCGGCGCGCGTGCGGTCGATGCGACCGGCGAGCTCGGTCACCCTTTCCGCGGCGAGGAACGACTGCGCGTCCACGGTCATGTACGCGGGGTCGGTCACGTAGCGGTCGCGGATGCCGAACGCCTGCTTCACCGCTTCCACGCAAAGGTGCACGTACTCGGCGCCGTGCGGATCGACCTCGCCGATGCGCAGCCGGTCGAGGATTCCGAGGATGAGGAGCGAGACCACGCCCTGCGTGGGCGGCGGCATGTTGTAGAGGCTGCCCAGCGAGTGCGCGAGGTGCAGCGGCTCGCGCCACAGCGCGCGATGGTGCTCGAGGTCGGCGAGGGCGACGGGGCTCCCGGCGGCGGCGAGATCGCCCGCGATGGAGCGCGCGAGGTCCCCCCGGTAGAAGTCGGCGAGCCCCGCGTGCGCGAGGCGATCGAGCGTCGCCGCGAGCCGCGGATTGCGGAAGCGGGTGCCGGTCACGGGCGGCGCTCCCTCCACGAGGAAGGTCTCGTCGAACCCCGGCTGCCCGCGAAGGCCCTCGAGCTTCGCCCGCGTGGTGGCGGTCTGGCTGCGGGTGACGGCGATGCCCTCGCGCGCATAGTGGGCGGCATCCTCGAGCAGGCGCTGGAGCGGCAGGCGGCCCCCGAGCTGCGCGGCGCTCAGCGACAACGCGAGCTCCCATCCCGAGACGGTTCCCGCCACGGTGTTCGCCGCGAGGCCGCCGCGGAACGGGATCGCGGAGAGCCCGCGCTCCCGGTAGCTCTCGATCGTCGCCGCGGCCGCTGCCGCGCCGCACGCATCGATCGCGCGCGGCGGCTCGCCCGGAACGTGGATCAGCCAGAACGCGTCTCCCCCGATGGAGTTCATGTGCGGGTACACCACGGCGATCGTGGCGGCCGCGGCGACCATCGCCTCGATCGCGTTGCCGCCTTCGCGCAGCACCGCGAGCGCCGACTGGGCGGCGAGGGAGTGGGGCGCGACCGCCATGCCGCGCGTGCCGCGGATCGGTTGGCTCATCGGTTCGGGTCCAGGAGCAATTGATCGGGGTTGGTCGGGTCGGAGCAGGGACGAAGTGTACCGCACGCGTTTCGGCGACTTGACGGCCACCATTGCCTTTTGCGCCGCGATTCGGGAAACTGGCGGCGCTTCGCGCCAGCCTCTTCCGAAGGAAATCCCGAATGCAGCGCCTGCTTCGCTTCTCCGCCGCGATCGACAAGCTGAACACCTGGATCGGGCGCGGCGTCGCATGGCTCGGCCTCGCGGCCGTCCTCGTGTGCACCGGAAACGCCACCGCGCGCTACGCGCTGAACATCGGCTCCAACGCGTGGCTCGAGCTGCAGTGGTACCTCAACGCGGCGGTGTTCCTGCTGGTCGCCGCCTACGCGCTCAAGCGCAACGAGCACGTGCGCATCGACGTCATCGCCGGCAAGCTCTCGCCGCGCGCGCAGGCGTGGATCGACATCCTCGGCGGGCTCCTCTTCCTGCTGCCCACGGTGATCATCATCGCGTGGTACAGCTGGCCGTCGCTGGTGAGCTCCTGGGAGATCCAGGAGTACTCGTCGGACCCGGGCGGCCTCATCCGCTGGCCGGTGCGCCTCCTCATCCCGGTCTCGTTCACGCTGCTCGGCCTGCAGGGCGTCTCGGAGATCATCAAGCGCGTCGCGTTCCTGCGCGGCCTGATTCCCGCCAGCGCGTTCGAGAAGAAGGGACACGACTGATGTCGTTCGACATGATGGCTCCGCTGATGTTCGCGGGGCTGGTGGTGTTCCTGCTGCTGGGCTACCCGGTGGCGTTCTCGCTCGCGGCGAACGGGCTGCTCTTCGCGATCGTCGGCATCATCCACGGCGCGCTCGGTCCGGAGCTCCTGCAGGCGCTGCCCGAGCGCGTGCTCGGGATCATGGCGAACGCGACGCTCCTCGCGATCCCGTTCTTCACGTTCATGGGGCTCATCCTCGAGCGCAGCGGCATGGCGGAGGACCTGCTCGACACCATCGGGCAGCTCTTCGGCCGGGTGCGCGGCGGGGTCGCCTATGCGGTGGTGTTCGTCGGGGCGCTCCTCGCGGCGACCACGGGCGTGGTCGCCGCCTCCGTGCTCGCCATGGGCCTCATCTCGCTCCCGGTGATGATGCGCTACGGCTACGCGAACTGGCTCTCCAGCGGCGTCATCGCCGCTTCCGGGTCGCTCGCGCAGATCATCCCGCCGAGCCTGGTGCTGATCGTGCTCGCCGACCAGATGGGCGCCTCGGTCGGCGACTTCTACGAGGGCGCGCTCTTCCCCGGGCTCGCGCTCGCCGGCTGCTACGCGCTGTGGGTGCTCGTCGTGTCCATCGTGAAGCCCGCGGCGGCGCCGGCCTGCCCGCCGGAGGCGCGCACGCACTACGGCACGGCGCTCGTCGCGCGCGTCTTCACCACGATGATCCCGCCGCTGGTGCTGATCTTCCTGGTGCTGGGCACCATTTTCCTCGGCGTCGCGACGCCCACGGAGGGCGGTGCGATGGGCGCGACCGGCGCCCTCGCGATGGCGCTCGCGAAGCGCAAGCTCTCCTGGAAGCTGCTGCGCGAGGCGCTCGAGTCGACCGCCGAGATGACGAGCTTCGTGATGTTCATCCTCGTCGGCTCGACGGTGTTCAGCCTGGTCTTCCGCGGCGTGGACGGCGACCTCTGGGTGGAGCACCTCCTCACGAGCGTCCCGGGCGGCGCGCTCGGCTTCCTCATCGTGGTGAACGCGCTCATCTTCTTCCTCGCGTTCTTCCTCGACTATTTCGAGATCGCGTTCATCATGGTGCCGCTCCTCACGCCGGTCGCGCAGAAGCTCGGCATCGACCTCGTGTGGTTCGGCGTGCTCCTCGCGGTGAACATGCAGACCTCGTTCCTGCACCCGCCCTTCGGCTTCGCGCTCTTCTACCTGCGCAGCGTCGCGCCGAGGTCGGTGAAGACCTCCGAGATCTACTGGGGCGCCGTGCCGTTCGTCGTGATCCAGGTCGTGATGGTCGCGATCGTGATCGCCTTCCCGCGCATCGTGACGGGCAACATCTCGCAGGCGCCGGGCGCGATCAAGGGCTCGGGCATGGACGAGCTGCGCCGCCAGATCGAGGGCGGGCCGCCCGCGCCGCCGGCGGCCGGGAAGGGCGGCGAGCGGAAGGCGCGGCCGTCGAAGCCCGAGGATGCGGGCTCGGAGCTCGAGCGGTTGCTCAAGCAGCAGTAAGGTGACCTAGTTGCGGGTCGAGGAAATGGTCACCAGCAGCTTCACGAGCTCCGCTTGGCGATGTGTACCGGTCTTTTCGAACACGCTCTGCAACTGGGTCTTCACGGTGTTCTCGCTCAGGCCCAGCCGGGCGGCGATCGAACCGAGCGGGCGGCTTTCCAGCAATTCCTGCGCGAGCACGCATTCTGCAACGGTCAACTGGAAGCTGCTCTTCAGCAGTTCATGATCGAGCACGGAGGTGTTTTCGGGGTCCGTGATGAAGCCGATCGCGCACGCCTCGCCGCCATCACGGGAAAACTCGTTGTTCGCGGGCAGAGGGGAGACTTGCAGGATGAGCGGCCGCCTCGCCGAGCGCGCGATCGTGATGGCCGCACCGAAATGCGAGGCCTCGTGGGCCGCGGACGCAATGCACGACTTGACCGCGGCGTTTATCCGGGCCGTATCCCCTTCGCTCGCGGCGCGCAGCCAGTCGGAGGCGGGGGCACCCCCTTCGGCCCGCAGGAAGAGTCCGTCCTCCGGCTTCAGGATCTCGTGGGCGCGCCGGTTGGCGAAGACCACATTGCCTCGCCGCCCGAACAGGACGACGGCCCCGGGGGACCGATCGAGCGCAGCGAGCGTGGCCGCAATGCGCAGCTCCGCATCGCGCAGCATGTACATGGTGCCCAGCGCGCGCGACAGGTGATTCACGGTCAATCGATAGAGCTCGAGATCCGCGTGCCTGAACCCCCGGTCGGCACGCGGCTTGAAGAGGGACATCGCGGTGATCGGCATCCGGGGCCGCTGTCCGTCGAAGACGATTCCGGTGCACAGGTGCCAGGCGTCCTGCCGCTTGAGGAACTCCCGGTAGAAGAGCGAGTTTTCGAGCTCCTGGTCCGTCACGAGCTCGCTGCCGAGGATCACGTTGCCTTCGCGCGCAAGGCCGCGCTCCATCACCCGCCGGGCCCAGATGTCGTGCGCAAAGTACTTCTGGCCCCACAGCTCGATGTCGGCCGGGCTGAATCCCACGGAGAATATGAATCCACCCTCTGCGGGTGACGTGGTGGGCGTGAGGAGATTCGCTTTCGGGCTGGCGTGGAGGGCGGCAATGGACGAAACGGCGTCCGGCCAGCGGCTCGGTTCCAGCGCGGCCGCGTACATCTTGTCCACCGTGGCGCTGAAGCGCCGCAGCATTCCCGAATCCGCCATGGGTTACCGTCGTACACCCTTCTGTTCGGTGCGATCACCCGTTCAGGTGATGATATCCCACGGGACCCGAAACACAATCCCAAGCGGTAATACTCAACAAGGGGTGCGCATGGGTCCCATCGGCCGTCGATCCGTTCGGCGTCCCCTTGCGGGGGCGTCGGTATCGACGCACACAAACGCATGCCGGCCGAGCATCCGTTATGAGGACTGGGAGGGCCGGATCCGGATGGCGACCGACCTCGATCGACTTGTGCACATCGTTCGCGACTACCTTGCGAGCTGGCGGCCGGATCAGCTGCAGCTGCTTCCGCTCGAGGTGGCCGCGACGGCGCTCGCGAGCTCCGCCGACATCCCCCCGCGCGCGGTCCTTGCGGCCCAGGCCGAACTGGAAGCGAAATCCGATGACGAGCGGCATGAGCTGCTCCGCGAGATGGCCCTCACCTTGAGCGCAGCGGCGACCCGCATGCGAGTCCTGGCAACGATCCGGGGCGCAGAGG
The DNA here is from genome assembly GCA_035465975.1 of Usitatibacter sp. Classification (GTDB taxonomy): domain Bacteria; phylum Pseudomonadota; class Gammaproteobacteria; order Burkholderiales; family Usitatibacteraceae; genus Usitatibacter. The sequence goes on along the minus strand of DATIVM010000052.1, from coordinate 9,541 downwards.
GCTTGCACGAATCGGGATCGGACGAGTAACGCGGATGACGAGCTGCGACCCCGTCCCGGTCCAATGACCAAGTTCATCATCTTCGTCGTCGGGGCATTGCTCCTCTTCCTGATGGAAGCAGGTTTTTCGCTCGCACTCAGGCGCTATGACTTGCCTGCGGAGCGGTCGTCGTTCTTCAAAGGCCCGATCACGGCGACCATTTCCGGAATCTTCCATCGCAGCAGCGCGCGCGCACCGGCTGCTGCGGCGGCTCCGCACGATGCGCGGACGGACCCCCACGCCCGAAAATCCCCGGGATCGCGCACCCGCGAATGAAAAGCCCCTCGAATTCGAGGGGCCTCGTGCTTCGGCCAGACCGCCGGGCCGCCAACAGCCGGCGAAACCGGCGGCGGCTTACTTCCCGAAGGGATGGTTGTAGGCGAAGCTCTCGTACGTGAATTCCGCCGCGCGGTGCCACAGGAACTCCTGCGCGCGGAATTTCTTCCACGGCTCGTAGATCTTCTTCCACGACGGGTTCTTCGCCGCTTCCTCCTCGTAGAGCTCGTAGGAGGCCTTCTGCGCGGCGGCCATCATCTCGGTGGTGAACGCGTGCAGCTTCACGCCGTTCTTCACCAGGCGCTCGAGCGCGGCGAGGTTCTTGAAGTCGTACTTCGCCATCATGTCGATGTTCGCTTCGTACGAGGCGACCTCGATCGCGGCCTGGTACTCCTTCGGCAGCTTGTCCCACTCCTTCGTGTTCACGTAGAAGGAGTACATCGAGTTGCTCTCCCACCAGCCGGGGAAGTAGTAGTTCGGCGCGACCTTGTAGAAGCCGAGCTTCTCGTCGTCGTAGGGGCCGATCCATTCGGCCGCGTCGATCGCCCCGCGCTCGAGCGCCGGGTAGATGTCGCCGCCCGCGATCTGCTGCGGCACCGCGCCCAGGCGCGCCATCACCTCGCCGCCGAGTCCCGCGATCCGGATCTTCACCCCTTTCAGGTCCGCGACCGAGTGGATCTCCTTGCGCCACCAGCCTCCCATCTGCACCCCGGTGTTCCCCGCCGGGAAGGAGATGATGCCGAAGTCGCGGAAGAACTCGCGCACGAGCTCGAGGCCGCCGCCGTAGTAGATCCACGCGTTCTGCTGGCGCTGGTTGAGCCCGAAGGGCAGCGTCGTGTCGAACGCGAAGGTCTTGTTCTTGCCGACGAAGTAGTAGCTCGCGGTGTGCGCGCACTCGATCGTGCCCTGCTGGATCGCGTCAACGACGCCGAAGGCGGGAACGATCTCGCCGGCGGCGAACACGCGGATCTGGAACTTCCCGCCGGTGAGCTCGCCCACGCGCTTGGCGACCACCTCGGCGCCGCCGTAGATGGTGTCCAGGCTCTTCGGGAAGCTCGATGCACAGCGCCAGCGGATGTTGGGAAGGGTCTTCGACTGCGCGACGGCCTGCGTGACGGTCGCCGCTCCTGCCGCGGCCGCCGCGCCGCGCGCGAGGAACTTGCGTCGGTTCATTGGTCTTCTCCTCTTGGACGGGACCGCTAGTCTAGTCGAAAGGAGAAGGCGCACGAAACCCCGGGGAGGGGGCGCCGGGAACGACCCCTCAGGAGCCGCCCTGCGGCCGGGCGTCGATGAGCCGCGAGATCGCCGCGGGATCGACGGGCTTGGTGAGGTGATGATCGAACCCGGCCTCCATCGCGCGGCGCCGGTCCTCTTCCTGCCCCCAGCCGGTGACCGCCATGAGCAGCACGCGATCGCCGCGCGCCTCGCGGATGCGGCGCGCCGCCTCGTAGCCGGAGAGCTTCGGCAGGCCGATGTCGAGCAGCACCACCTCGGGCTGGAAGGTGACCGCCGCGCCCACCGCCTCGAGGCCGTCGTAGGCCACGCGCACCTCGTGGCCGCGCGACTTGAGGAGCATGCAGAGGCTGTCGGCGGCGTCGCGGTTGTCGTCCACCACGAGGATGCGGCGCGGCGCGCGATCCTGCTTCGCGGGCGCCTCGTCCAGGTCGGGCTCGTTGGCGCTTTCCATCGAAGCGAGCGGCAGCGTCACGATGAACTCCGCCCCGCGCCCGATGCCCTCGCTGCGGGCCTCGATGCGCCCGCCGTGCAGCTCCACGAGCCGCTGCACCAGCGTGAGACCGATGCCGAGGCCCCCCAGCGAATGGGCGCCCGCGCTCCCCGCCTGCGTGAACATCTCGAAGATGTGCTCGAGCATCTCGGGCCGGATGCCGATGCCGTTGTCGCGCACGCGGACCACGGCGGTCGCGCCCGCGCGCTCCACGGCGAGCCAGATGTGCCCGCCGGAGCGTGTGTACTTCGCGGCGTTGTTGAGGAGGTTGGAGAGCACCTGGGCGAGGCGCGCGAGGTCCGCCTCCAGCCACAGGGGCTCGGCGGGAAGCCGCACCGTGAGCTCGTGCCCGCCGCGCTCGATGAGCGGCCGGCTCGATTCGAGGGCGATGCGCGCCGCCGCCGAGAGCTGCACGCGCTCCTTGCGCAGCTCGATCTTGCCGCTCGTGATGCGCGAGACGTCGAGGAGGTCGTCCACGAGCCTCGAGAGCTGGCGCACCTGCCGGTCGATCACGTCGTGCGTCCACTGGAGCTGCTGCGTGGGCGGGGGCGAGGCGCGCAGGATCTCGATGGCGTTGCGCACCGGGGCGAGGGGATTGCGCAGCTCGTGCGCGAGGACCGCGATGAACTCGTCCTTGCGCCGGTCCGCCTCCTTGAGCGCCTGCACCAGCGCCGCGTTCTCGATGGCGATCGCGGCGCGGTGCGCGAGCTCGCGGGCGGTCTCGAGGTCGAACTCGGTGTAGCGGCGCCCGGATTCCGACGTGGCGAAGGCGATCGCCCCGCGGATGGTGCCGTTGGTGCGCATCGGCACGCAGATGAAGGAACGCAGGTTGAGGTCGCGGATCATCGCGAGGTGCTCCTGGCTGCGTGCCGCCTCGCGCATCATCTCCTCGGTCACGTCCGGGGCGAAGACCGCTTCCCCGGTGCGGATCGCGCGGCGCGAGGCGCTCGACTCGCCCGAGGGGAAGCGGCGCTCGATCTCCTCGCCGAACTTCACGCGCTCCGGATCCCAGTGCGTCGCCACCAGCCGGCGCGTGCTGCCGTCGGGCGCGAGGACCGTGACCTCGGACCAGTCGGCGAAGTGCGGAACGGCGAGCTGCGCGATGCGCTTGAGCGTGCTTTCCGGGTCGCGGATCTCGGCGAGCGCCGCGCTCGCGTCCGCGAGGAAGCGCAGGTTCTCCTCGCCGCGCTTGCGCTCGTCGATGTCGCTGCCGCTGCCGAACCATTCCGTGACGCGGCCCGATTCGTCCCTGATCGGCAGCGCGCGCAGCAGGAACCAGCGATAGGCGCCGTCGTGCCGGCGGATGCGCGCCTCCAGCTCGAAGGCGCCGCCATCCTCGCGCGCCTTGCGCCACGCCTCGGCGCGCAGGGGATAGTCGTCGGGGTGCAGCACCCGGCGGCCCCAGTCCTCGACGCCGGCGGCCGGGTCGAGGCCGGTGTATTCGAAGAGCCGCCGGTTCGCGTAGGTGACCCGCCCATCCGCGTCCGCCGACCAGGCGAGCGCCGGCGTCGCCTCCACGAGGTGGCGGAAGCGCTCCTCGTTCGCGGCGGCCGGCTCGAGCCGGCCGCCGCCCAGGGGCTCGGACGCCGTCTTTGCCGGCTGGGGATTCTTCGGGAAGGAACTCGCCACGCACCCTCCGCAGCCGCGAGCCATCGACCCGGCGATGATCGGCGCGGCGGATGACAAACCGGCGTCCGTCTCCGCTCGCCACGACTAGGCCGATCGGCGTGTCAGCCGTGTCCCACGCCGAGGAACCACGCGAGGCAGGAGAAGGTCGCGAAGGCGATCGCGGTGGTGAGGAGGATCGTCGCCGAGATGCGGCCCGAGTCCGCCTCGTAGCGCGTGGCGAAGATGAAGACCCAGCCCGCCGAGGGGAGGGCGGCCGTGAGCACGGCCGCGCGCGCGGTGAAGCTCTCGATGGCGAGGCCGCGCATCGCGCCCCACACCGCGAGCGGATGCACGAGGAGCTTCGCGACCACCGGAAGCGTGAGCTTCGGCGATCGCAGCTTCGCGTCGGGCCGCACGAGCGACACGCCGATCGCGAAGAGCGCGCAGGGGCCGGCGGCATCGGCGAGGAGCTTCACGATGCCGTCGACCGGCGCGACCAGCACCCAGCCGAAGCGCGAGAAGACGGCGCCCGCGAGCATGCTGAGCACGAACGGATTGAGGGCGATTCGCACGGCGCCGTCGCGCAGGTCCTGCCGCCATCCGCGCCCGGTGGCCCCGTCCATCTCGGCGACGAGGAGTCCCACGGAGCCGACCACCACCAGGTCCGCGACGATCGAGAGGATCACCGGCGCGGCCGCGCGCTCGCCGAGCAGCGCCACGATGAGCGGCACGCCGAGATAGCCGGAGTTGGAGACCGCCGAGGCGAGGGCGAGGAAGGCCGAGTTGCGCCGGCTCTCGCCGAGCCCGCGCCACGCGACGAGCGTCACCCCGAGGAGCACCACGAGGCCCGCGAGCGACCAGGCGAGGAAGAACCGGCCGTTCACGATGTCGGCGAACGGCGTGTGCGCGGCGAAGCGGAACAGCATCGCGGGCACCGCGAAATAGAGCAGGAACCCGTTGAATGCCGGCACCGATTCGGGCGGCACCCAGCGCCGGCTCGCCGCGACGTACCCGAACAGGATGAGCGCGAAGAACGGAACCGTGACCGAGAAGATCATGGGGAGGCGCGGCTCTCCCCGGCTAGCGCATGTTGCCCGTGTGCCCCAGCGAGTAGCGGCCCGGCTGCGGCCAGACGGTGAGGCCGTGCGGCTCCGTCCCCACCGCAATCACCTTCGCCGCGCCGGTCGTCGTGTCGAACGCGTAGACCACGTTGTCGTAGCGGCCCGAGAGCCACAGCCACTTGCCGTCGGCGCTCACGTTGCCCATGTCGGGGCTGCCGCCACCGGGCACCGGCCAGTTCGCGACCACCTTGCGCGTCGCGAAGTCCACCACCGAGACGCTGCCGGGGCCGCCCTTCTTGCCGTGGATCATGTGCGAGCCGCGGTTCGCCACGTAGAGCTTCGTGCCGTCGCGGCTCGGATAGAGGCCGTGCGTGCCCATGCCCGTCTCGATGAAGCCGATCTCCCTGAAACTCTCGCCGTCGATCACGAACACGCCGTCGGCGCGCATGTCGGCGACGTAGAACTCCTTGCCGTCGGGCGAGATGCGGATGTCCTGGGGCATGCCGCCCCGGGAGAGCTTGAGGTAGCCGGCGACCTTGCGGTTCACGAGGTCGATCTTGGCGAGCCCGCCGGAGAACTCGCAGGTGAAGATGGCGTAGCGGCCGTCGATGGACGTGTCCGAGTGGTTGATGCCGCCGCAGCCGGGCGCCTCGATCGAGTACTGCAGCGCCATGGTGTGCGGATCGCGGAAGTCGAGGCGCTTGTAGGCTTCCGCCACGACGATGGCGCTCTTGCCGTCGGGCGTGAAGTACATGTTGTACGGATCGTCCACCGCGATCGCCTTGCCGGGCTTGCCGGTCATGGGATCGATGGGCGTGAGGCTGCCCTGCTTCGTGCCCTCGGCGTTGTTCGTGACCCAGAGGGTCCGCAGATCCCAGGACGGGACGACGTGCTGCGGATTGAGGCCGACCTTGAACCGGTCCACCACCTTGAAGGTCGCCGGATCGATCACGTAGACGTCGTTGGAGCTCACGTGCGGCACGTACACGCGCTCGAGCGCGCCATGCACCGCGGCGCTGAGCTTCCCGGCCGCCATCTCGCTGTAGAGGTTCGCCGGATCCGGCACGGGCGGCATGCCGGGGACGGTGTCCACGGCGCGGGCGCTGCCGAGGGCGAGCTGGGCGAGGAGGAGGGCGGAAAGGGCGATGCGTCTCGGGAATGCGGCCTTCACTTCGGGAAAGCTCCGGGGCAAAACCGCCATTCTACCGGCGCGCGGTCGCTTTCCTGATGGCGGTGACGGACCGCTCGATCATCAGGTCCGCGCCGAGCCGCCCGAGCTCGGCGGAGGCGCGGCGCGGATCGCCGCGTACCCCGTCGGCCGCGCCGCGGTTCGTCGCGGCGAGCCGGTCGGCTCGCACGAGGGACGGATCGACCGCCAGCGTGAGCGAGGTATCGGAAAGGCCGGCATGGAGCCCGATCTCGGCCGCCGTGTAGCCCTTCTTGCGAAGGATCGAGGCGAAGCCCGAGGTCTCGGCCTCGTAGTACTCGGGCAGCGCGTGCACGCGCACGCTGGTCCCGGCCCACTCGCGATCGAGCCGCTCGGCGACGCGCGCGAGGCCCTTGCGGTAGCCGCCGTGCTCGCCGAGGAACACGATGTCCTTGAAGCCGTGCAGCCGGAAGCCCCGCGCCGTCGACTCGAGGATCTTCTCGAACGCGTCCTCGGGAATCGTGATCGTGCCCGGAAAGCGCATGTGCGCGGTGGGGGGATTCACGCTCCCCTCGGGCACGTAGGCGAGGACGGGCGCGACGAGCGCGTTGCCGAGCTCCTTCGCGATCCTCTCCGCGAACCAGCGCGCGCGCACGTTGTGCTTGCCGAGCGCCATGTGGGGCCCGTTCTGCTCGGTGCCGCCGATGGGCACCAGGATCGTGGTCTTGCCCGCCTGGGTCGCGTCGCGCACCTCGGTCCACGTGAGCTCCTCGAGGAACACGGAGGCGGCAGGCGCGGCATGCGCGAGCGCGCAGCCGAGCAGGAAGACGAGGAGCGGAAGGACGCGAATCACCGTCGAGGATGCTACCAGAGCGGCGCCGCGGCCGGATTCGCGATCGCGGGAACGACCGCGCGGGCCGCGCGCTCGAAGCGTAGATCGTGACACGAACCACCGTCAGCGCGGCCGAGCTCTACACGATACTCGACGCCGAATTCCGCAAGCTCCGCCCCGCGGCCTGCCGCGCCTGCCGCATGCCGATGCCGTACTCGCGCATGCCGCCGGACGACGTCTCGGCGAATTGGCACATCGGCACGCCTCGCGAATGCCCCCACGGCTGCCCGCTCGTGATCGCCGAGCTCGTGACGCGCATGTGGAGCCTCTACGACATGGCCCCCGAGCGGCAGAGTTGAGCCGACGGTAAGAACTACACGCCGGAAGCGATGCCCGGCGGGCACTCGTCGAGGAGGATCGACTTCAGGCGCTCGGGGTCGGCGGGCTTGGTGAAGTGATGGTCGAAGCCCGCCTCGTGCGAGCGCTTCACGTCCTCGGCGGTGCCCCATCCGGTGATCGCGACGAGGAGCACGGCGTCGCCGCGGTGGTTGCGGATGTGGCGCGCGACGTCGTAGCCCGAGAGGTGCGGCAGCCCGATGTCGAGGAGCGCCGCCTCGGGATGGAACTCGTCGGCGGCGCGCACCGCCTCGAGGCCGTCGTGGGCGGTGCGCACCTCGTAGCCCATCACGTCGAGCATCATGGCGAGGCTCAGGGCGGCATCCTCGTTGTCGTCGACCACGAGGACCTTGCAGCGCGAGGCGTGACGGGCGGAGTGCAGGGCTACGCATACGGCAGGCGCGACGCGCGCCGGTTCATCCGGCCGGATGATACCCCGCCCGGGGCGGGATGGAAGGGGGGAAGGCCGGGCGGCCTAGAGCATCTCGCAGGCGAAGCCGAGCTTCACCAGGCGCGTGCGGATGCGCCACGCGTCGTGGCGCAGCAGCAGGCTCAGGAGGGGACGCGCGTCGTGGTCGCCCATCACGATGCTCTTGCAGCAGCGATCCTGGGCGAAGCGCGTGATCGTCTCCTCCCACCGGCCGACCTCCACCTCGTGGCGGTAAGGCACGCGGGCCGCGTCGAGGAGATCCATGAGCGGCCGCAGGCGCTTCAATCCATCCTCGCGCAGCAGGCGCCTCACGTCGATGCGCTTCAGGAACTGCATCGCGTGCCCCGTGGGAGGAGGCTCGACGGCGAGGAGGTGGATGCGCACCTCCTCCTCCGAGTGCAGCCGCGCGAGCTTGGTGGCGATGGACCGGAAGTCCTGCAGCCGGTTCACCACCACGAGGACGTTGCGCACCGCCGCGGGAAAGATCGCGACGTGGGCGGCGGGCGCGACGCTCGAGTCCATCGAATGCGCGGTCAGGAAGCGGCGGCGGCGGACGCGGCGCGCCGCTTGGAGCTCATCCGCTCCAGGATCTTCCCGGTCCCGATCACGAACGCGGCGCAGAAGATCGGGGAGACCGAGTGCAGGATCGCGGCGTTCACGTCGACCCATTCCTTGATCGCCGGGTCGGAGATCGCCATCTCGCCCGCGACCCAGCCGATCAGCGCGGCGCCGACCATGACGAGCACCGGGAAGCGCTCCATCAGCTTCATGAGGAGGGCGCTGCCGAAGAGGATCACCGGGACCGTGATGAACAGGCCGACGATGAGCATCCAGATGTGCCCGTGGGCCGCGGCCGCCATGGCGAGGACGTTGTCCAGGCTCATGATCATGTCGGCGATGATGATCGTGCGGATCGCCGCGCCCAGCGTGGCCTTCTGGTCGACCTTGCCTTCCTCGGTATCGTCGTCGCCGATGAGCAGCTTCACGCCGATCCACATGAGCATGCCGCTGCCGACCATCTCGAGGTACGGCAGCGAGAGGAGGTAGGAGACGATGCCGGTGAGGCCCACCATCAGCACGACGACGCCGACGCTGCCCCAAATGAAAGCGATCTTCTGGTGACGCGGGGTGAGGCGGCGGCATGCGAGCGCAATGACCACTGCGTTGTCGCCGCTCAGCACCACGTTGATGAGCATGATCTGCAGGAGCGCGACAACCGCTCCCGACATGCCGCCGGAGACTGCCGAAACGTCCATCTATGGCCCCTTCGAAATGTGCAGGTGTCTTTTCGAATCGGGGCGACGCTCGCTCGTGGCCCCCTCCTGCCTCTCAGGCTAGGCCGCGGGGGTAACGCGAGGCTGAAGCAGCGGCTACGGGTAACCGTCTGATCGGGTTCGAGAAACTTTCGAAATCACGACATGAAACTGTCGGACGTCTGCCTTGAGCCTGTCATATAACTGTCGATAATCTGACTCACGACTGACGGAAGACCTTCGCAGGTGTGCGCCCGGCCGTCCGAAACGGCCCCTTCGGCCAAAAAAATTTTCCGGCCGAGGACGGGCCTTCGGATCATCCCCGCCGGTCCTTTCGGGAACCTGAGGGCGGGCAGTCCTCGCCGCCGGAACGCGGCTCGTCCGGCAAACATCCAATGGGCGTTCCAGGGCAGGGGAGTCTCCCCGGCCACGGCCCGATCCCACAACTCAGGAGACAAAAATGAGGTTCTTCCGCATCGTCCTAGCGACGGCATTCTCGGCACTCATCGGCGCGGCCTTCGCGCAGGGCGGCCCCAACGACGCGCAGATCGCGCACATCGTCGTCACCGCGAACCAGGTGGACATCGACGCGGGCAAGCTCGCGCAGCGCAAGGCCTCGAGCAAGGACGTGAAGGCGTTCGGCAAGCAGATGGTCACGGACCACACGGGCGTGAACAAGCAGGCCATCGCGCTGGTGAAGAAGCTGAAGGTGAAGCCCGAGGACAACGACACCAGCAAGAGCCTCAAATCCGAAGGCAAGGAGAACATCAAGA
>DATIVM010000051.1:0-2095 GCA_035465975.1 Usitatibacter sp. | reverse complement strand
GGTCTCGCCGCGCGCGGCGATCTTGTGGAACGGATTATCGTGGGCTGTGCGCTCCAGGAGCCGCTCGGAGCCGTAATACAGGGACGCGTACAGCGCGAGGCCGATCGCGAGGAAGAGGAGCGCGGAACGTGCGAGCCGTCTCATGACCCTAGAACTGCATGTAGATGAACTCGCGCGCCTGCCAGCGGCCGAAGAGCAGCAGCGCGAAGATCACCGCGTAGCCCGCGGCCCATCGAAGCGCCACCGGCGCGGCCTTGAGACGATCGAAGATCGAGCGGCGCTCGTCCACGATCTCGACCGCCACGAGGAAGGCGATGAGCCCGAACGCAGCGTAGTGGTCGGCCGTGTACGGATACTTCGCGAGCATCGCGGGGAGGTCGGCGGCCTTCTCCGCCAGCCGGCGCAGGACCACCCACGCGTCGTGCATCGATCGCGCACGGAAGAAGATCCAGGCGATCGCGATGAGATGGAAGGTGAGGATGGTGCGCAGGACCGCCAGCGCGACGCTCGCCCTCGCGCGCGGGAGCTTCTCGCCCAGCCGCCGCCACAGCGGCCGTGTCGCGAGCCCGCCCCACTGGTAGAGGCCATTGAGCGCGCCCCAGGCGAGGAAGGTCCAGCCCACGGCGCCATAGCCGAGCCCCGCATGCCACAGGCCGCTCGCGAGGAACACGATCATGAGGTTCAGGTACGTGCGCACCGCACCGGCGCGGCTTCCTCCGAGCGGGATGTAGAGGTAGTCGCGGAACCAGCGGCCGAGCGAGATGTGCCAGCGCTCGCCCCAGAATTCCGCGGTGCTCCTCGCGAGGTAGGGGCGGCGGAAGTTCTCCATGAGCGGCAGCCCGAAGAGGAGCGACACGCCGATCGCGATGTCGGTGTAGCCGGAGAAGTCGCAATAGATCTGGAACGCGAAGAAGTAGACCGAAAGCAGCAGGTCGACGGGCGAGGCGTAGGCGACGATGCCGAAGGCCTTGTCAACGAGGGGCGCCAGGTTGTCGGCGATCACCACCTTCTTGAAAAGGCCCCAGGCGGCGAGCTGCAGGCCGAGGACGACGGAGGCGGGGTCCGCACGCGGCGCCGCGAGCCGCGGCAGGAACGCGGTCGCGCGCTCGATGGGGCCGGCGAGGATCTTGGGAAACCACGCGAGATACAGCGCCAGGTGGCCTGCGGGCGCCCGGGGAAGCTGGCGGCGGTAGGCATCGACGAGAAGGCTCGCGGCGCAGAACGCGTAGAACGAATAACCGGCGGGATTCGCCACGCGCTCCATGACGAGTCCGCCGAACTTGAGGAACGCGAGCGAGCCCAGCACCGCGGTGAGCCCCGCGGCCAGTGCCGTGCGGCGCGCGAAGGGACGCTCCGCGGCGCGAAGCGCCCGCTCGCAGGCGAGCACCACGACCGTGACGCCGGCGAGGTAGAGAAGGTTCGACGGATGCGCGTAGCCGTAGAAGACGGCGCTCGCGGCGAGGAGCCCGGGCCAGCGCCAGCGGGGCGGAAGGATGCCGGACAGCGCGAGCGCCGCGGCGAGGAAGACGAAGAAGTCGAGGGAGGTGAAGAGCACGGGGCGGGTATCGCCGCCGTCAGTACGTCGCGCCCCCGACCCGCAGCTCCTCGGGCACCTGGTCGATCGGGATGCCGGCGTTCAGCACGAGGTAGTCCGCGAGCGCGTCGCGCTGTGCGGGCGGGATCTTGATGCCCACGTGGCTCGGCTTGTTCAGCGTGCCGAGCCACTGCGCCTTCGCACGGTCCTGCGTGACGACGACCGTGATGACGTGGCAGCTCTGGCAGTGCTCGAGGGTGAGGTCGCGCCCGTCGGGCGGCAGCACCTTCTCCCAGTTGGCGAGGGACGGATTCGCCGGCGCCTTCCCGGCGGCGAGCGGCATGTTGTGCGCGAGGTAATCGGCGAGGGTCGCCTTCTGCTTGTCGTCGAGCCCGGCAGCGGCCGCCTTGCCGTCGGCCTTGAAGTATGCGAGCCACTCGTCGCGCGTGTGCTTTGCCGCGACCATCGTCCGGGCCGGGTCGTTCGCCGGCTTGCCGGCGAGCGCCTTGGCCGCGAGCGTGCGGCCGCCCGCGGGAACGAAGTCGAAGACATCGCCCGTCG